>CAZCUL010000337.1:0-5333 GCA_964501475.1 uncultured Verrucomicrobiota bacterium
CGCCATCCTGGACAGTGTATTCCTTGCCCGCCATGAGATAGAGACCCTTCTCGCGAGCCTGGTCGATGGAGCCGCATTTGACGAGGTATTCGTACGAAACCGATTCCGCCTTGATGAAACCTCGCTCTAAGTCGGTATGAATAACCCCGGCCGCGGCGGGAGCGGTGTCGCCTGCATGAATGGTCCATGCGCGCGCCTCTTTCTCACCGGCTGTGAAAAAGGTCCGCAAGCCCAACAGGTGATAGGTGCTGCGAATGAGCGCGCCGACGCCGGACTCGGTCACGCCCAGGTCTTTCAGGAATTCGGCGGCTTCCCCGGGCGAAAGATCCACGAGATCGCTCTCGATCTGGGCGCTGATGACTACCGTCTCGCAATCGTGATGCGTGCGGGCGTAGTCGCGGACCTGGTTGACGTGCGGGTTTGCGTGCGCGGCGGCGAGGTCGGTCTCCCGGACGTTCGCGGCGAAGATGGTGGGCTTGTCCGTGAGGAGGAAGAATTCCCTGGCCAGCGCCTTCTCCTCCGGCGTGAACGAAAAGGTGTTGGCCGGTTTGCCGGCATTCAGGTGCGGTTCGAGGCGTTGCAACAACGGCCATTGTGCGGCGGCTTGCTTGTCGCCGCGTTTGGCCTCTTTGCCGGTACGCTCCATTCGCTTCTTGACCCCTTCCAGGTCCGCCAGGACGAGCTCGGTGGCGATGGTCTCGATGTCGCGAACGGGATCGATGGCGCCGGCCACATGGTGGACGTTGCTGTCTTCAAAACAGCGAACCACCTGGATGATGGCGTCCACTTCGCGGATGTGACTGAGGAACTTGTTGCCCAGACCTTCTCCTTGCGAGGCGCCCTTAACCAGGCCGGCGATGTCCACGAACTCGATGGCGGCGGGGATGAGGACCGAAGTCTTGGCGATTTTGGCCAGGACCGGGAGGCGGGCGTCCGGCACCGTCACGATGCCGACGTTGGGTTCGATGGTGCAAAAGGGATAGTTTGCCGCCTCCGCCTTTCGCGTCCGGGTTATGGCATTAAACAGGGTGGACTTGCCGACATTGGGCAGCCCGACGATTCCAGCTTTCAACATAAAGGAGAAAGGATTGTCCAGGAACCGCCCTGAATCAACTCAATGGTGGCAGTCGGCGAAACAGCCAGTTGGGGAACCGGCGCTCCAATTCAGGCGCATTCTTTCTTTTCGTTTTGTGTTGAGAGCGGGGAACGGCTACAAAGCGGGCCTTATGGCCGATCACATTTACAAAAAGATCGAGTTGGTGGGCAGCTCGCCGCAGGGAATTGAGGACGCAGTGAGCAAGGCTTTGGCGCAGGCGTCCAAAACGGTGCGAAATCTCCGCTGGTTCGAAGTGAGCGAGTTGAGAGGCGACATCCACGAGGGAAAAGTGGCGCACTGGCAGGTGACAGTTAAACTGGGCTTCAAGCTGGAGAACGAAGGGAAATAATCCTCCGCACGCCGGGATCCCGTTTTGTTACGCAAGCCCCGCGCCTCCCAGACCACAACAAGAAGTCCCGTTAATCCTTTGTTGACCTGGTCGAACTAAGGGTTCGGCGGGGGCTCTGGAGCGGCGGGGGTGTCCGCCGGGTCGGCCGGCTTCGGTTCCTGCGGGGTGGCTTCGGCGTTCATTTTGACCGGTTCGATGGACTCGATCCGGTGGCGACGCCGGACGCTCTCCACCTCGAATTCGACTTCCTCGCCGACCTTGTGGCTGATGAGCGACTGGGCAATCGGGGTCAAATAACTGATGATCCCTTGTTCGGGGTTTGAATCCCAGGCGCCGAGGATTGTGTATTGTTCCGGGTGCTGGGTGGAGAGTTCAGTCAGCCGGACGCGCGTTCCGGCATTCACCACATCTGTGCGGACGTTGGCAAAATCGGTCCCGCGCGCGCGCACCAACTGCGATTCCAACTCGGCCTTGCGGCGCATGAGAAGTTTCTGCATCTCCTTGGCCGCTTTGTACTCGTGATTTTCACGGAGGTCACCGTAACTGCGGGCAATGGCGATTTCCTTTGAGTTAGCCGGGATTTTCTTTCGAACCAGGTCCGTGTATTCAGCCCGGCGCCGCTCGAGGCTTTCCCAGGAAACAAGCAGAGGAGCTTCCGGTTTCGTCTGCTCGCCGCTGATGAGTGATTGAATGGCGGGATAACTCTTCACAATCCGCCCGAGCAACGAGCGCTTGTCCATGTCATCGAAACAAGGGGAAAGCTGCAGAGCGCGAGTGAGGTCCTTGATGACGTCAAGGTCCGCCGAGCCGATCAGCTCCACCAGCAAATCCTGGTCGTCCAGGATGTAGTCCCGGAGGCGATTGGACCGTTTCTCGTTGAACTGATCTCGCTCCATGGCGGTGAGCATGGCGCGGAAGACCTCGGGGCCCAGAATATCGGCATAGATATCAGATCGCTCCTTGGCCAGCCAGTGCAGCAGGTCGCTATTGGCTTTGTGCTGGCTGATCAGCCGGGTCAACGTATCCTTGAGCTGCTCGAACTGGCCTTCCTGGGTGAGAAGACTGGCCGATTCGGCGCACAGCTTGGTTGGAAGGTGATTGATGGCGGAGAGGAGCACTTCGTTCCAGGTATCAGGATTGGATTCCTTGAACGATTGCAGAGTGCGCCGATGCTTGGCGGCAGGCACCTGCTCGAGCACCTGCCCGAACCGGGCGGCATCCTGGGCCCAAACGTCATTGGCCGTAATGTCCCCGGACTCGACCTGGGGCAGTCCGGCTGCAGCGCGCAGTTCGTCCCGGATGAAGATGCCTTCGAGGGCTGCGGCGGGCTGAGTCCGTTGATGAGTCGCAATGTCGGCGTTCAGCAAGGAGATGATTTCGTTCGCGGCCGCCTTGCCATCTTTCAGGTCGGGAAGGTTCTTCAACACCTCATTCGCAGCAGCGACCTTGGCTTTCAGTCCCTTGGCGGTCCGAAACTCTCCCATGAGCCGGTCCTGCAGGGAAACCTCTTCGATTTGATAAATGATGGGCTCGGATTTTTTGTTGGGCACCTGAAAATGCCCATCTTTCTTCAGCTCACGCTTGGCCACTTCCCACCATTTCTTCCAGTCTTCGGTAATAACGTCGGGCACAAGCACCTGTTCGATTTGCTCGACGGTGGCCCGGCCGTTGTAGCTTTGCAAAACCAGTTTGATCAGATCCAAGTGGTTCAACACAGCCATCTGTCGAAGCCCTTCCAAATCCGAGGCTTTGCGGGCGAGAATGTGGTCTGGATCGATGGGTTTGAGCGATTCGGCCGCGAAACCCAAATCCATGGTGTGGCCGGCCCTGTTCTGAAAGTCGATGACGAATCGAGCAAAGACCGTGTCCACCGTCGTAATTTTTCCAAAGCCCCAACTGCGGTGAAAGCAGTAGCCGCTGGTGGTCAACTGAACCAGCGCATCGACGTGCTGCCGGCCCAACTTCCCTGCGGCCACGAGTTTTTCAAACTCTTCTCTCATAACGTTTAGTTCTCGCGAAGCAATTGCACGACTGACATCATTATGCGGTGAGCGGCGAAAAACCAAGACAAATTGCCTTCAGCATCCTGAAACGGCATGCGGAAGGCACGCATTATGTCGAGGATGTGCTCGAACGCGTCCTGGCTGACGCCAATCCAAGCGCCACGGATCGCGGACTCGCTCAGGAACTGACGTTTGGCGTGGTGCGTTGGCAGGCCACGCTTGATTGGCTGATCGCTCAAAAAACCGAGGAGCGCTCCCAGCGGCGCGATTTGCAGATTCTGCTTCGGCTCGGCCTTTACCAGATTTTCTGGCTCGACCGAATTCCAGACCATGCTGCGGTCCACGAAACGGTCGCACTGGCCAAGGACCTCGGGTTCGGGCCGCAAGCCGGGTTTATCAATGCCATCCTGCGCGGTTACCTTCGGGAGCGCGATGCCACCCGGAAACAGCTCGACGAAATCAAGAGCAGCCGCCCCAGCCTGGGATATTCGCATCCCCAATGGCTTTGCGATCGCTGGGAGTCACGCTGGGGGCGGGAGCCGTTGCAGGCGCTTCTGCGGTGGAACAATACCCCCCCTGCGACCTACGCGCGCCTGAACAAGCTTCGGACCGACGCAGCCACTCTCACCGCGGCGTGGGAACAGGAGAACGTGCGATTCAAACCAAGGGAATGGAACTGGACCGGCCCGGACCTGGTTTACGAACTTGAATCCCACTCCTCCCTGGCGGCGTTGCCGAGCTTTCAGCAAGGTTTCTTCTACGTCCAGGACCCGAGCACACTCCTGGCGGTGAGCGAGCTGGAACTGCAGCCGGGCCAGTCCGTCCTGGACTTTTGCGCCGCGCCAGGCGGGAAGACCACCTTTATTGCGCAGCTCATGAACAATCAGGGCTATGTCATGGCCCAGGACCTGGACCTTCGCCGGCGGCAATTGATCCGGCAGAATTGCGACCGCCTCGGTGTCAACTGCGTGCAAATCTCCCGCGCCACCACGGCTGTTAATTTGCAGTTGTCCGAACCGTTCGACCGTGTGCTGGTGGATGTGCCCTGTTCGAATACCGGGGTCATGAGGCGGCGGGTGGATTTGCGCTGGCGGATTCGACACGAGTCTCTTGAGCGCCTCCAGGCAGCTCAACTGGAACTCCTGCGGCGCGCCTCAGACCAGGTGCGAGTCGCGGGAGCCCTGGTTTACAGCACGTGCAGTCTCGAACCGGAGGAGAACAATGATGTGATTCGAGCGTTTCTTGACGCCCGTCCGCAATTCAAGCTCGATCGGGAACGCATGCTCCTGCCGTTTTCCGACGGGGTGGACGGCGCCTACGTAGCGCGCCTGGTCAGGGCAGCGGATTGAGTTCAACCGCCGGCTCTCCGGCTACATCCCCATAATCTGGTAGCCGCAATCGACGTAAATGACCTGGCCGGTAATCGCCGCCGCGCCGTCGCTGGCCAGGAACGCTCCGGTGGCGCCCAACTCATCCGCGAGAACGTTCCGTTTGAGCGGCGCGTGGGCCTCGTAATGCTTCAGCATCTCGGTGAACCCGGAAATGCCCCGGGCAGCCAGCGTGTTCACCGGCCCGGCACTGATGCAATTGACTCGAATTCTTTTCGGGCCCAGATCGTAAGCCAGGTAGCGAGTCGAGGCTTCGAGAGACGCCTTGGCAACTCCCATCACGTTGTAGTGAGGCACCACCTTTTCAGCCCCGTAATAGGTCATCGCTACAATGCTCCCGCCCTCATCCATCAAAGGCGCAGCCCGCCGGGCCAGCGCCACCAGCGAATAGGCGCTCACGTCGTGCGCCACCCGAAACGCCTCCCGCGTGGTGTTGACGAAGTCCCCTTCAAGCGCCTCCTTGGGCGCGAAGGCGACCGAGTGCAGGAGCAGATGCA
>CAZCUL010000338.1:0-10299 GCA_964501475.1 uncultured Verrucomicrobiota bacterium
CATGCGTGACAAACTCGTCCATTCAATTTAGGGGGCCGGCAGTAAACCCGGCGCTACTCGCCGCCGGCTTACCTGCCGGCGGTACCGCCGATATTCCTGTCGGCGTGGCAGGGCCAACAAGCGCATCCTGATGTTAAAGAAGAATCCGAAAAGAGCGGTCAAGGTCCGGCAGAGCGGCCTCTTCGCAATTGTGGCCTCTCGTTACAATGCGCGGTATGTGGACAGCATGGTGCGCGCGGCCCAACGGACTTTGCGCCGTGCCGGCGCAAAGGTACGGGTATTCCGAGTGCCCGGCGCCTACGAGATTCCGGTGATCGCCGCCAGATTGGCCGCGGAATTCGGAGACGAACTTCAGGCTATTATTTGCCTGGGCGTCATTCTGCGCGGTGAAACGGTCCACGCGCAGCACATCGGCGAAGCCGTGAGCCAGGGGCTGATGCAGATTCAACTGCGTTACCGTCTGCCGGTGATCCATGAGGTGCTGCTTTTGGAGAACCCGGAACAGGCCGCGGCGCGCTGTCTGAGTCGCGAACAGAACCGGGGAGAAGAAGCGGCGCGAACGGCGCTGGAAATGGGAAGCCTGATGCGCGGTTTCAGCCATTTGGCCGGGGGCGGTTGAACAGGGTTTCTTAATTTGTTTTAAAGCTAACCTGAAAGTTTGTGAAAAGTTTCACAAATCGCTTGCAGCCCAAAAATCACAATGTTAGCGTGCGCAAAAATGATGAATCGTTGGCGAAAACTTATGAAATCTTATTCTTATTGTCTCGCTCTGGCCGTCGCGGCGGGAAGTCTTTCGGTTGCTTCGGCGGGTGAGATCTCGGGCAAAGTGCAGCTAAGCGGAACGCCCAAGCCGGAAATCACCATTGTGATGGACGCGACTTGCGGGAAGTTTCACGGCAAGCCGGTCACCACGCGTCATTTCGTGGTGAGTGAGGACAGCAGCGGCGGCAAGGGGCTGGGCAACGTGTTTGTTTATATCAAGGAAGGCGCGAAGAAGACTCCGCCCGCGGGCGAAGCTCCCATGCTCGATCAGGTGAACTGCATGTACGAGCCCTACGTATTGGGCGTGGTCACGGATCAGAAGTTCAAAGTTCGCAACTCCGACCCCCTCCTGCACAACGTTCATGCCACGCCCAGGGTGAACAAGGAATTCAATTTCGGCCAGCCGCTCAAGGGGCAGGTTACGGAGAAGAGTTTTGACCAGCCGGAAGTGCTGGTGCGCGTCAAGTGCGACGTGCATCCGTGGATGTTTGCCTACATCGGCGTGGTGGATCATCCTTACTTCGCCGTGACCGAGAAGGATGGCTCGTTCAAGATTCCGAATGTTCCGGCCGGAAAATACACCGTGGAAGCGTATCATCTCAAGGCCGGCGCCAAGACGCAGGAAGTGACCCTCGGCGCCGACGAATCAAAGACGATTAGTTTCACCTTGGAAGCGCCCGCGCAGTAATTCCGTCGGGCTGCGGAAGAGATTGCGATTTTTGACCGGGCCGCTCCGGGGGCCAAAGAAGACTCCGGCGGCCCGTTTTTTCAGAAGAGAAGCGTGGCTCCTTCAATGGTGCGATCAAAGGACAATCGATGGCTGCATCGTTATGCGCTGCTGACCGCGGCGGCCACGCTGCTGCTCATTTGCCTGGGGGGCGTGGTCACGAGCAAAGGGGCCGGTCTGGCCGTGCCGGATTGGCCGACGACCTACGGGTATAACATGTTCTTTTTCCCATTCTCCAAATGGGTGGGAGGCGTCTTTTACGAACACACTCACCGGCTCGCTGCGTCTCTGGTCGGGTTGATGACCGTCATTCTGGCCGTCTGGCTTCACCTGAAAGAGGCGCGGGCCTGGCTGCGGTGGCTCGGTTTTGCAGCGGTTCTTTTCGTTATTGGGCAAGGGGTGCTGGGCGGCTTGCGCGTCACCGCTCTCATGAGCGAACTCGGTATCTTCCATGCGACTCTGGCCCAGCTTTTCCTGGCGCTCTTGGCGGCGATTGCGCTCTTTACTTCGCGGTGGTGGGTTCGAACCGGGCCTGATGAGAAGGTTATTTACGACCGGAACGGATTACGTTACTTCTTTGCCTTCGCGACGATGCTGATTCTGGCCCAACTGATTCTCGGGGCGACGATGCGACATCAACATGCCGGGCTGGCCATTCCGGACTTTCCGCTGGCCTATGGGAACGTTTGGCCGGATACGGCTCCGGAAGCGGTGGCTCGCTACAATGCGGCGCGGAGCGAAGTGACGGCCCTCAACCCGATTACTCCCGGGCAGATCGTCTTGCAAATGGCGCATCGATTGGTGGCGCTGTTGATTGCTGGCGCGGTTTTCGCCGCCACGTGGATGGCAGGGCGCCGCCTGGGCTGGAAGAGCGGCGTCGCAAAACTGTGCGTGGCCTGGTCCGGGCTGATCTTTTCGCAGGTGCTGCTGGGAGCGGCGACCATTTGGACAAACAAGGCTGCGGATGCAGCAACGGCACACGTGGCAGTGGGCGCTTTGACCCTGGTAACCGGTTCGAGCCTGACGCTGATCGCGTTTCGCATTCTGACGAAGCCCGTGAGGGTGAATGCGGCGGTCGCCGGAGACAACGAACCCGCTGCCGCCCGGCAAATGCAGATGCCCGCATGAAAGCAACCGTCCAAACCCTGACCCACGCCGCATCGGACGAGAAGGGCCGGCTGGCTGTGTTCGCGGACCTCGTCAAAGCGCGCCTGACTTTCCTGGTGCTGCTGACGACACTGGTCGGTTTTTATTTGGGCAGCCGGGGCGCGGTCGATTTTCCGTTGCTGGCGCACGCGATGTTGGGAACGGCTTTGCTGGCCTGCGGCGCGGCCGCCTTGAATCAATTGATCGAGCGCGAATACGACGCCCGGATGCGCCGGACAGCGGGACGGCCGCTGCCTTCGGGACGGTTGCAGCCGGGCACGGTTTTGCTGTTTGGGGGAACGGCGTCCATGGTCGGGCTGATCTATCTGGCGCTGATGGTGAACCTTTTGACGGCCTTTCTTGGGGCGCTCACGCTGGTGTCGTATCTGTTTGTTTACACGCCGCTGAAGCGAATCAGTTGGATCAATACCGCGGTGGGAGCGGTGCCGGGGGCATTGCCGCCGTTGATGGGTTGGACGGCGGCCAGCAATGGACTGGAGAGCGCGGGATGGGCGCTTTTCGTCATCCTGTTCTTTTGGCAGATTCCCCACTTTCTGGCCATTGCCTGGCTCTACCGGGACGACTATGAGAAGGCCGGTTTTGTGATGCTGCCGGTTCTCGATCCGGACGGGGCGCGAACCGGCCGGCAGGCGGTCAGCCACACCCTTGGGCTGTTGATTGCCAGTTTGTGGCCGGCCCTGTTGGGATTGGTGGGGGTGGTTTATTTCGCTGGCGCGCTCCTGTTGGGCCTGGTGTTTCTGGTGTTCGCTGTGCAGTTTTCGCGAGCCTTGACTCCGCAGCGGGCGCGCCAGTTGTTTTTTGTCTCTATTCTGTATTTGCCGCTGCTGCTGGGCTTGATGGTTTTGGACAAGGTCCGCGTCTGATCCGGCGCGTTCCCTGGGATGCGGCGAGCAGCGGCGGGAGTTCTGCCCGGAAAAGTTCCGGGCTGTTTGGCAAGTCAACCAGTTGTGAACTGATCGAAACATGGACGCAACGACACCGGCAGCTCATGTGCACGAAGCCCACGAGGTGCATCACGAAGACCCGGGCTTTTGGCGCAAGTACATCTTTTCCACCGACCACAAGGTGATCGGAATCCAATACGGCGTGACGGCCCTTGGCTTCCTCCTTTTTGGTTATTTCCTGATGGCCCTCATGCGCTGGCAGCTCGCCTATCCGAGCCAGCCAATTCCGGTGTTCGGCCATCTCCTGGAAAAGATCCTCGGCACCCAAATGCTCGCCAACGGCGTCATGCTTCCGGACCTCTACAACTCCTTTGGGGCCATGCACGGCACGATCATGGTCTTTTTGGCGATTGTGCCTTTGGCCTTCGCCGCTTTTGGAAATTATGTCGTGCCGTTGCAGATCGGCGCGCCCGATATGGCGTTCCCGCGGGTGAACATGGCCAGTTTCCAATGTTTCTTCCTGGGCGGAGTGGTCATGCTCTTCAGCTTCTTCATTCCGGGCGGGTCGGCGCGGTCCGGATGGACTTCGTATTCGCCGCTGGCCACCGTGGCGCATCCGGAACTGTTCAACGGGCAGACCTTCTGGCTCATCGGCATGGTGCTGTTGATCACTTCTTCGCTGCTGGGGGCGGTGAATTTTATCGCGACCATCATTCAATTGCGCGCCCCGGGAATGACCTGGATGCGGCTGCCCTTTTTTGTCTGGTCACAGTTCGTGACGGCGTTTCTGCTCTTGCTGGCCTTTCCTCCACTGGAGGCGGCGGGCATCATGCAGCTTGCGGATAATCTGCTGGGAACGAGCTTCTTTCTGCCGAGCGGGCTGGTCATATCCGGAAATGTTGCTCCGGTCAGCGGCGGAGGCAGCCCGCTTTTGTGGCAGCACCTTTTCTGGTTTCTCGGGCACCCGGAAGTGTACGTCTTGATCCTGCCCGCGATGGGGATCGTGGCTGAAATCATTGCCAACAACACCCGGAAACCGCTCTGGGGTTACAAATCGCTGGTCTATTCGGTCCTCGCCATCGGCTTTCTCTCGTTCATCGTTTGGGCTCACCACATGTATCTGACCGGGATGGGAACGAAGATCAGCACCTTCTTCCAAACCACCACCATGATCATCTCGATTCCCTCGGTGATCATTTTGACCTGTTTGTTCCTTTCGCTTTGGGGCGGGTCGATCCGCTTCAACACGCCCATGCTCTTTTGCCTGGCCTTTCTACCCATGTTCGGCATCGGGGGGCTGACCGGGCTTCCGCTCGGATTTAACTTCAGCGACTTGCACCTGCACGACAGTTACTATGTGATCGCGCACTTCCATTACATCGTGGCGCCGGGGACGATCTTCGCGTTGTTTGCCGGCATTTATTATTGGTTTCCGAAAATGACGGGGCGGATGATGAATGAGTTTTGGGGCAAGGTGCATTTTTGGTTGTCGCTGATCTTCATGAACCTGGTTTTCCAGCCCATGTTTGCCCAGGGAATGGCCGGGATGAGCCGGCGGCTCTATGACGGAGGACTCACCTACATGGAGACAGAGGCGGCGGTGGGATTGCCCATGGCCCTGGTCAAGGGGACCAATATCAGCATCTCGCACGCAGCCTGGATGCTTGGCCTGGCGCAGGTGCCGTTCATCATCAACTTTTTCCACAGCATTTACAAAGGAAGGAAGGTTGCGTCGGACAACCCATGGAATGCCACGACCATCGAGTGGCAAACGCCCACTCCGCCGCCGCACGGCAATTTCACCAGGCCTATCGAGGTGCATCGCGGACCCTATGAATACAGCGTGCCGGGGCACGAGCCGGATTTCGTTCCGCAGAGCGACCCGCATCCGCATCCGGAAGCGGTGGTGAGCAGGCATTAACAGGATCATTCATGGAAATCCCCTACACAGTCACAGCACGGCCCGATACCGGCCTCTACAACGCCAAGGTGGGCATTTGGCTTTTCCTGGCGTCGGAGGTGATGCTTTTCGGCGCTTTGTTCTCCTCCTACATTCTGCTGCGCGTGGGGGCGGACCCGGGCACCTGGCCGCAGGGGCTGCTCAATATTCCCATTGGCACGTTCAATACCGCGGTGCTCATTACTTCGAGCGTTACGGTCGTGATGGCCTGGGCTTCGCTCAAGATGAACAACTTCGCTCGCTTTCGAAAGTTTCAAGCTGTGACACTCGCCTGCGCGGCGGGCTTCATCGGAATCAAATCATTCGAGTACAAGGATAAGTTCACTCATTACGAAGTATGGCTCGCCGACGGCGCGCGCATCACAGGGCACATCGAAGGCAAGCCGTGGTTCTGGGACAATGAAACGCTCGAGAAAAAGGGGCTCGACCATATCCTGTTTCATCCGGACGCGGAACACTATGCGCGTCCGGGCGAGACGCATGGCGAAGAAGGCGCGGCCGCCTCTGAAGGTCACCACGAAGCGATGCGGATCGAGACATCGAACATCAGGCGGCTCTCGGCGTTTGTGCCGGCGCACAGCACTTATTTTGCGATTTACTTCACGCTCACGGGCTTGCATGCGCTGCACGTTTTGGGTGGCGCCCTCGTCATTGGCTACATGTGGGTGCATGGCGGGCGGATGTGGAAGACCGAGCCGGAACGGTTTACGAACCGGACCGAAGTCTCGGGCCTGTTCTGGCATTTTGTGGACCTGGTTTGGATATTTCTCTTTCCGGTGCTTTATCTCTTGTAGGACTTTTCACTTATATGAGCGATACACACGACGTTGCCAGACACGTAAGAATTTACATCACGGTCTTTCTCGCCTTGCTGGTGGGGACGGTGGTGACTGTGGGCATGTACTATGTGCACTTCGACAGCATGGCGGTGACGGTTACGATTGCGTTGTTCATCGCTTGCGTGAAGGGGTTTTTAGTGGCGGGTTTTTTCATGCACTTGATCTCGGAGCGGAAAACCGTTTACGCGATCATGCTGGCTACGGCTTTCTTTTTTGCGGGAATGATGTATTTGACGGTGTGGTCTCGTGACGAAGTGCCTTTTGGCACGGAGTTCATTGAAGGGCGGAGCAAAGCCCCGCCACTCCCGGGCCGGTTGGAGCAAGAGTAGAAAATGTCACTAAAGGCTTTCCACATTGTATTCGTTTCGCTCTCGACGCTTATGGCGCTGGGCGTCGGTATCTGGGGTTTGGTCGAGTTCTTTCAGGAAGGCGGGCTGTTTTATCTCTTGTTTGGGATTTCATCGATTCTGGCCGGGATCGGCCTTGTTTGTTACGGGAAGTACGTTTTGCGAAAGCTCAAAGACATCAGTTACTTATGAGAAAGCGACCATTGCTGACCTGCGGTGCGTGGCTGATTGCGCTTCTCTTGATCACGCTTCCAGAGCCGGTTTGGGCGTGTGCCACCTGTTTTGGAGCCTCGGATTCAAACCTGGCCAGGGGAATGAACATGGGCATCTTCAGTTTGCTGGCGGTGATTACTTGTGTTCTGGGCGGGTTGTCCGCCTTCTTTGTCTTTCTGGCCAAACGCGCCTCTCAGCATCCGGAGCCGGAGCGGCACGAGACTGACCCGGCCACCGCACATTCGAAATAGCTCAACATGCGAGAATTAATTGGCTTACCCGTATTGGCGTCCAAACACGGTTACGACGTGGACCGGCTGATTTACTACGTCCACTACCTGATGATCGCGCTCTTCATCGGATGGCTGGTTTATTTCGTCTATGCGGTCTGGCGGTTTCGCGCTTCGCGCCACCCCAAAGCGAACCACATGGGCGTGACCAACCACTCTTCCAATTACGTCGAAGGTTGCGTCATCGTTGCGGAAGCCGTGTTGCTTCTCGGCTTTGCCATCCCCTGGTGGACTCGGGCAGTGGAAAGATTCCCGTCCGAACGCGAATCAACGGTCCTGCGCGTGGTGGCTGAGCAATTCTTCTGGAATGCGCGTTATCCCGGACCGGACGGTGTCTTTGGCGCGCAGAATCTGAAATTTCGCAGTTCGGCCAACAAATTCGGGGCCGACCCCGATGACCCGAAAGGCAAGGACGATATTTTGGTCAGCGCAAGCATGGTCGTGCCGCTGGGCAAACCCGTGATCATCCATCTCAGCTCGATCGATGTCATTCACAGCTTCAAGGTGCCGCCGCTGCGGGTTTGCCAGGACGCAACACCGGGCTTGAGCGTGCCGTTCCATTTCGAACCGACCCGGACCGGCAATTATCAAATCACTTGTGCCCAGCTTTGCGGTTTGGGCCATTACAGCATGCGCGGCGAATTCTCTGTCGTGACTCCGGAAGAGTACGATGAGTGGCTGAAATCAAAAAGCGCGGCGCCGGCCGCCGTGGACTACGAATAGGAGAATTGCCGCCAGGGCCGGCTCGGTCAGTCCGCCCGCCCCGCTCAAGTCCGAATTTGCCAATGTCAGGGCCAATCCATTCCAAACCCGCTCTTCGAATGGAATGGTTCGTCTGGGGCGGACTGGCCCTGACCGTCGCGGCCATTGTCGTCGCCTTCGCCCTCTCCCGATATCAGCGCCCGGCTTCGCAGACGGACAAGGATTTGCCCATCTATGGCAGCGTGTCTCCGTTCGCGCTGACCAATCAGATGGGGACGGTGGTTTCGCGCGAGTCGCTCAAGGGCCGTGTCTGGCTGGCAAACATCATCTTTACACGTTGTCCCGGGCCGTGCGCCGAGATAAGCCGGGCGATGGCCGAGATCGCCGGGCAGGTGAAGGGCGGCAGTGATGTCCATTTTGTGTCGCTCACGGCTGATCCCGGTTTCGATACGCCGGCCGTGTTGCGGCGCTATGCCGGGACGTATGGCGCCGATCCGGCAAGATGGTCGTTTCTGACCGGGCCGAAACTCGAAATCTACGACCTGGCGACAGATGGCTTGAAACTCGCCGTGAAAGAAAAAACTGAGGGAGAACGAACCAACGTGGATGATCTGTTCATCCACAGCACCATGTTCACGCTCGTGGATCGGGAAGGCCGCCTGCGCGGCTTTTTTGAAGGCTTGGAACCGGCCGACCGCGAGGAAGCCGTTCAAGCGATTCAGAAGCTTATCCCACAGGACGCCTATGTCGGTCAGTGACCTGCCGACGGTCAATGCCTGCTTGAACGGGCTCAGCGCGCTGTTCCTGATGGCGGGGTACCTGTTCATCCGCCGGAAGAAGGTGATCGCCCACCGCAATTGCATGATTTCGGCAGTGACCACGTCGGTCATCTTTCTGATCTGCTACGTCACCTACCATTACAACGCCGGGCGGACGGTGTTTAAGGAACCGGCCTGGTTCCGGCCTCTTTATCTGGGTATCCTGCTTAGTCACACTCTCCTGGCGGTCGCCATCGTTCCGATGGTCCTGGTCACGCTCGGCCGCGCTTTGAAAGGCCGGTTTGATTTGCACCGGCGGATCGCTCGCTGGACCTGGCCGGTTTGGATGTACGTCTCTGTCACAGGCGTGCTCATTTACCTGCTTCTCTACCACATTTTTCCGCAGCGTTGAGGGCCAAACTCCGCTTCCCGATTCACGAAAACTTCCTTTACATCCGGCATAGCCGGCGCAAGCCTCGGCGTTCTAAGTATGAGTAGCGATCAGTTCTGGAGCATTTTCGCGATGCCAATTGGCCTGATGCTTTGCTTTGGGCCGCTCGTGTTCATTTGGCTCAGGGAAGAGATCAGGGGCCGCCCGCCTGGCGATGACGAAGAGTAGCCGGCGCAGAGCCGACCTGGTCTGCCCTTTGTAATGTTGCGGTAATGAAGCCTTGCTAGATTGACTTGCGCTGGTCGGGAGATCGGCCCGCCGACGTTCAGGGTGTTCAAGCGCCCGGGAGGTCGCGATGTTGGTAAAAGCCAAAACTGCAAACACGATGAAAACATTCACGCAAATCAAAATGGTCCTCATGTCCGTGGCCTTGGCGCTGGCTGTGAGCCTCCCTGCGCGGGCGGACGACGACAAAGAGGAAAAAATCAAGCTCCAGGATTGTCCCGCCTCAGTCCAGAAGACGATCAAGGACTATGCCGGGAACAACAAGATCCTCGAAATCGAAAAGGAGACCAAAAAGGACGGAACCGTCATTTATGAAGCCGAGATCGAGAAGGCGGACGGCACTTGGGAGATAGAGGTGAGCGCCGACGGAAAACTGCTTGAAGCCGAACGCGACGATGATGATGACGATGACGACGACGATAAATAGTGTCGTGATCCCGGCGCCCAGGCGCCTGGTTGATTAGCAACTGTCACAAAGCATCTTTTGTCCATAGCAGCCGAGGTTTGCGGGGGAAAGCGTCCCGCAGCCTCGGTTGATATTTTTTCACTGGCCGGGAGGAGGAGACGCCGCCCGTGAACGGCGGCAGTATGCGAAGAACATTTGCCAATCCCGGCGAAGCATTGTATGGCCTGAGGAGCGAGGCTAATGCTATGAAGAGACTGTTGATTGGCTACGATGGCTCGGAATGCGCGGAGGCCGCATTAAACGATCTGACGCGGGCTGGTTTGCCTGACGATCTCGAGGTGAAGGTGCTTTCGGTGGCCGACGTCTGGCTGCCTGACGAGAAGATACCCACTGAAGCGGAGCGCATCGCCTGGCCGAAAGCTGTTCGCCAGGCGCGCGAGCGTGCTTTGGAAGCCCTGGCGGCCAGCCGCAAACTCTCCGAGGACGCCACCCAACGGCTGAAATCCCGGTTTCCTGGCTGGAAACTGGAAGCGGCAGTCTGCGCCGATTCCCCTCCATGGGCGCTCGT
>CAZCUL010000339.1:0-6790 GCA_964501475.1 uncultured Verrucomicrobiota bacterium
CGGGTCGACGATGGGCAATTCATCTATCTGCACCACCAAGACTACTTTCACTGGGAGAGTTACCTGCTGTTCTTAGACCAAGTCTTGGTCCCACACTATTACCGCCGAGGTCATCGCATCTTCCTGATTCAGGACAACGCTTCGTACCACAAGAAAGAAGAGACCTACGAGTGGTTCAGCAAGCACCGTCGATATCTGGAAGTTTTCCAGTTGCAGCCGTACTGGCCGGAGTTAAACGCCGCCAAACAACTCTGGAAGTACACACGCAAGCACGCGACTCATAATCGTTTTTACGAAACGCCCAAGGACCTGTGCAGCGCACTCTTCCGGACTTTCGGCCATATGATGAAACATCGCCATGAAGTTCAGAGCTTGGTCGAGTCGTTTTTTTGATTCTTCATGTCGAATTCTTTAGGCGCACATAAATAGGTCTAGGCCTCGATGCCGAAAACCAAGCGGCGAAAAACAGGGAGGGCCATGGAATCGCGTAGAGCACGTAATGATGATCGAGCAACGTCTGAGTCGGCCATGGCAATAAAGTGCCCGGATGCAAACGGTGGATGATTTGTCCGAACCATTGGGATGGCAATCGACAAAGTTAAGCACAAGAGCGTGACCGCACTGCAGTAGATACATAGCTCATGCAGGGGCCCTGAACGCCGAACGCCAGAACTGAGCGAAGTGGCGGTCAGCGCCGCTCCGACAACGCGGAAACCGTGAAAGAACCAAACGCATGAAACTGCATGCGCCCGCCACTTTCGCTCCAGTGATCTTGTTGAACGAAGCCGCTACGCGGAGTCGGGTTCGGTAAATTTGACACCCCACGAACATTCTGACACTCTTCGGTCTGGTCATGGTTTGTTGGGCCAAGTCTTCGAGCGTTTGGATGTCCGAAAAAGCCTCTCGCCACCTCTGGAGTCCATCTGATATACTTTTCCCATATTTTTGAGGGGGGGACTTTTGACTTCGCACGTCCTGGGAGGGCTTCGTCCAACAGTCGAGTAAGTCTCCGCGACGAGGATTTCTTCGAGACCAAGGCCCTTGTCCGCGGAGACCTACTCGACTCAAGGTTTCGACTCAAGGTTGTCTCCAAATACTTCCGGCCGACTCTCTCGATCATTCGATCGCCGGCTCCTCGGCTGATTTGCGAGGATCATTCTTAGAATTCGAGTCGATAGCCTATCCCTACGCTATTGACGCCGCCCTCGTCAAAGACATGCCCACCTGATTTGTGGTCATTGAATATCACGAGCTGGTGCTGCGGCCACCGTGGCAGGGCGAAGGTGAATTGGATGGGCCAGTCGAACTTTAAATGGGACCGCTCTTCTCCGGGATGTCGCTCGCGGTCGATGGCATAGATACGGCTCGAATAGGACAAGCCGATCCCCGTAAAGAAAGTCGTCTCCACCCACCTGTTCCACGGGAAATCAACCCAACGAAAACCCACGCCCCCTTTGTAGTCGGGAAAAAGCGAGCGACTGTTCTCATCCACCAGGGTGAGTGTCACGTAGGGTTCAAACTGCGGCTTCAGGATGCGCTCGCGGAAGGGAATTTCGAACCGGTGCGCCGTCCAATTGACCATAAATGAATAAAGCTCTCCCCCGCCATCCCCTTTGGCTCGATCAAATCCTCCCGCGAGAATTTCCTGAACATGGCTGTCGGAGATGAATGCAACACCAAACTGCACACTCCAGTTCCTGCCAGGGGCAGGCCCCTGCTCAACAGTAACCGACCCGCTAGCCGGGGGTATTTCCGTTTCCTGAAAGCGGTTGGTGTTCGATGAATCCACCGGAGCTCCATTGCAGCCGAGCGCCCCGTGGAGGACGGAAATAAGGCACAACCGCCATGTCAGTGAGGAGATCATAACGAGTGGATGCTGTCGGCGCAGAAGGCGCCGCTTGGGTGTGCTCATCGGCTCCACGCTGCCAGATTGCAGCTCCGCGTCGCGCCGAAACACTTCCTCGTCTGCGATATTGGCTTCAGGAGCCGGGCAGCGTGATTCAACAGTGCCAGAACAAGCTCCGCACGCACTCTCTCGCTCAACCCCAGCGCCTCGCGCTCTCTCCTGAAGTTTCATGGCAGACAGCATACCCATCCGCATCACAGCCTGCAACCGCAGTGCGCAGCTTGTTTTGGCGAACGCCAGAGGTGAGCGACCGCCGCCGACAGAAACGGTGGAGCGCACGAGGCGCTTCCGAATTGCCGCCCCACGTTGAACGGAAAAGCGGGGCGGCGGTTCGCTGGACCGATTTTGTTGGACGCTTTTCGCGATCTCATCTTGTGATGACCTTGATGACGCTCACAGCTTTGAACCAGACCATCGCCCAAACTATGATGATGACCAATCTCGAGAGCGCGATGGCCGGGTTCGCGGCAGCGCATGTTAGGCCACAGTCTCCATCTGAACTTCTGTCCATCTATCGTGCCTCTCTTCGGGTTGATGTTGAACGGTCCCCAAATCTTGTGGCCGTAGTAACCATCCGGGGCCTGTGAATAGTAGGGGGCCTGCAAGCTGCGAACAGACCGCGGAATGAGTGCCTCCAGCGCGGGCACGTCTGCCTCAAACGCCAAGCGCAGGGGCCGGGCCTCAATCTGAGGAATGGGTAGCGTCGATTTCACGATACACGTATCGAGCTGACGAGACAATCACCCGGTTGACGTCACGAATTTCTGCCGCGTAAGCTCGACGGTGTTAGTTTCCTTTCGCTCGGGGTTGAGAATCTCGAGCCGCACCTTCGTCCCGACCGGTCCCCCCAGCAAGCCGAGGCATTCCTGAATGCTCTTTCCCTCAACGGAAACGCCGTTGATCTTCCGAATCAAACCCCCCTTCGACAGGCCGGCCCGCCCCGCGGGAGATTTTGGGTAGACACTCGTGATTCGCACCATGCCGGTCGCCTTGTCCGCATCCAGCGCCATGCCGATTCCGACAATCTCGCGCACGAGGTAGGTCACGTTCTCACGGCTCAACGGCATCCCCTGAAGGATCGTCCAGCCGACGCCTGACGGATTCACCGCCATTTGATTGGACAACACCACGACCGCGCGACGCTGTTTTTTGTCGAACCCGATGAACGCCAGATAACCGAACCCGCCGCCGCCGTGACCCAGGAGTTCCGAGCCGGGTGGTTGATACATCCCCTCATCGAACCACGGCATGGCTGTGCTGCCAAACCTCGGGTTGCCGGTGTGTCGGATGATTTGCATCTCCTCCATCAACGGGCCCAGCTCGCTGCGAGTGAAACCAAGATTAGCCGAAAGAAATTTCAACATGTCGTTCACGGTCGAGAGCAACGCGCCAGCGCTGGCCGTGACTTGAAACCTGACATTCTCGGAAGGCTTGCCGTCGGCCCAGTGCCCCCTCGCCAGCCGCGCCTTCTGTTCAGGCGTGAGCGTGATGCGCGTACTTTCCATCTTCAGTAGACGAGCGATACGGTTCACCACGAGCGATTCATAACTCTCGCCCGCCTTGAGCGCCATCGCGTGTCCTAACAGTGCCATGCCGACGTTTGAGTATTGGAACTTGCTCCCCGGCGCGTTCGTCAGCTTGTGCCGCGCGAGAAACGCATACAAATCCTCGGCCGTGTATGCGTCGCATGCCTCCTTGAATTCCTTGAGCGAAGGCTTCTTCGGATCCCGCAAGAGAATCTTGTCGAGGTCGTCCGCATTCCAGGGTAGTCCCGAATCCTGCGTGGCCAGGTTACGCAGCGTGATTTCTTTTCCCTCGTAAGTCGGCACCTTGACCCGCTCCGGCAAATGCTTCGCCACCGGATCATCGAGCTTCACCTCGCCGCGCCGCGCCATGTCGAGTGCCAGCAGTGACGTGAACACCTTGGTCACAGAACCGACCTCGAATACCGTATCGCCGTTCACCTGCTGGTCGGTGCCATTGTCCAGCTTCCCCGCGCTGAAAACCCGGCTGCCGCGCGCGTCGAGGATGCCGATTACCATCCCTGCATTGTCATTGGTGAAGGTCTTCCACAGGAACGCCTGGACGGCATCAGCCTCGGCGTCGGAAAAACCCGATTGCGCCACCGCCGGAAGCTGGGAGGCCAACACGATCAGGGTGAGACACGCGAATCGGATGTCCGCTCGCACTTTCTGTTTCTGCGCTTGGGCCAATGCTCGCAGCGTCGATCCACCAATTGTGATGAAGTAAGAGAGTGTTCTCATGTTTTGCGGACCAGATTCCGTTAATCAAGCGGCGCGAAGTTCTGGAAACAGCCTGCCCGTTCTTCGCACGTATTGTTCATACTCGCTCCCGAACCGCGATGCGACCGCGCTCCTCGTCATTCGGTCGAGCGTTTGGTTCGGCGGCATACAATTACCGGCAGCTTGGCCCGATGCCCTGCTTCCGTAGCTTTACAATCTCCCTCAAGATGCTTTCGACAGCGCCCAAATTCAGGTCGGCAATCCGTTTGAAGCGGATGCAGCCCTTCCCGCAGCTCACCTTGCCCAACCGTGCGAGGTGCGCTTTCACGATGTCACTCTCGCAGACATAAAGCGCCATGAAATTCTTCTGCGAAGCCAAGGCGCAAAGCTCGCCAAATGACGGCAGCCCGTATTTCATGGCCTCCACTGTTTTCGGGGCCACCCGGTGGATGAGGGCGCGCAATTCACTCAGAGCCACGCAACGGTCGGCAGGGAGCTCCTTCAAGTATTCGCTGATGGTGGCGGCTTTGGAAGTCATGGCGTCACCTATTTGCGTTCGGAACCAATGGGGCCGAATCTGTCTGTCGGCGGTAGCCGACGAGGTAAAACTGTGTGCCCTTCGGGGCCTTGAACTCCTTCGGAAACTCCGTACCCGACAGGTCGTAGCAAACCCGCATCGAGTTGGCGTCCTTCATCTCATAGATGGCGAGGAAGGTCTTGCCCTTGTTCGCTC
Organism: uncultured Verrucomicrobiota bacterium; assembly: GCA_964501475.1. Classification (GTDB taxonomy): domain Bacteria; phylum Verrucomicrobiota; class Verrucomicrobiia; order Limisphaerales; family CAZCUL01; genus CAZCUL01. Next base: position 4,883 of record CAZCUL010000339.1, read on the forward strand.
CTTCTGTGCTCTTGATGGTGATGCGCCTGGGGGTCGTGGTGGTGTCGAGCGTGCGGGTGCCTTTGTCCGAATGCTGCTCCCCTTCGACGCTGACTTCATAATTCGTGCCGCAAATCCTCAGTGTGATGGCATCCAAGGCTGGCTTTGGCACCTTCGCGCCCCCCATGACCGCGGCGATGGGCTTCCACACGCCGTCCTGCGGATGAGCGTCCGATTTCGGGTTGGTGCCCTTGTCCGCAGCGGTGGCAAGAAGTGCAAACGCTGCGGTCAACAGTGCGATAAGTATGTGTTTCATGGTGTGCCTTTCAGGTCATATTTGATGTCGATCGCAGGATGCGCACGAAGTCGCCGAACGGAAAGCGCAGCCATGCCGGGCCAAGGGCGCGCGAATGCAATCGTGACGATCAACCGGCATTGGCTGGCGCGATTTGTTGGGCGTTGTCATGCTGTAAACCAGATGCTCTGCGGATCATCCGACTGATGGCTCGCGCCTCAAGTCCGAGATACAGGTGAATCAGATTCAATCCCGCGAGAACACCGAAAATCCACGACTGCGAAAGCGCCCACATACCAAGCATCGGAAGGCACAAGACCGCCTGCACAATCAGCCAACGCTCTCGACTCTCGAAGGTATAGAGCAAGTATCGCTCGAAGAATCCCTCGGGCTTCAGTGGCAACTTCGGATCTGGATACATTTTCATGCGGTTACCTTTCGCAAAACGTGTGAGTCGCCCAACGACAGAGGTGAGCGACCGCCGCCGACAGGGAGGGCGGAGCGCACGAGTCGCTTCCGAACTGCCGCCCAGCATTGAACGGAGAAGCGGGGCGGCGGTTCGTCTCCACCGACTTGTTAGCCCACGTGTTTTGCATCTCTAACTCGAATCACGTAAACCAGCCATGCCAGAGGGCCAACGAGCAGCAATGGCGCTACAAGAATGCCTCCATCCGTGAAGGCAACCAACGTAATCGTGGCCATCAAAAATGCCGCCTGCGTAATGATGCCGACCACGAACAATCGTCGGCTCCAGTGCATGTCGGCAATGCAAAGATAGTAAATGAAAGCGACTGTCGGCGCGATCACACACAGCCAGCCCTGATTTGTGGACAGGCCGCCCTGTGGGCCGCCCGGCTTGAAACCGCGAAACAGCCAGGCAAGACCGCATAGAAATGGCCACAACCAGAAATCAACTCCTCCAACGATGCGAAGAATGTTGCGAGCGGTGCGCATGACGCGGCTAACGCATAGCTCACCCACAGCCGCCGGAGGAAGGCGTCCGCTGCGAATCGGACGACGGAATTTCCGGTAAGCTTGGTAACTGCGAGGGCGGGCGGCTGTTGGGTGCAACGACTTGTTCTGCGCTTTTGTTGGTCAAGAAGACTCTGCTGCCTGCTGGCACATCCGTCTTCTGAGCGCTGCGGATGACGAAGGTAGCGTGGAAAACTTTGGGCGTCGGGCGGATGTGTGGTATCTCCACGTCCGCATCGGTTTCGAATCTGCGGCCATCCGGCGTCTCGATGAGAACGTGTTCCTTACCGTCGAACTGGTAACGATCTAATGGGAAGAACGGCGAGAGAATCAGCCCCCTGCCTTCGATCAGGAACGTGTCACTGACTGTAAACTCGAACGGAGTGTTCATGAGTTTCTCGTCGCAGAACAGGTATTGGACAACTTGTTGTAATTGCCTGGAAGAATCCGGACTAGACAACAGTTGCCTAGTTCGGGATTCCATTGTGGCGAAGAAGCTAAGTTTTTCGGTCCAAGGAGGCAAGCATGAGACCGCAAATGGGGAGTGCCCGGTCAATCCGCGCCAGTCGGAAAAGGAGCGAATATTCTGGGAAAGGTATTGGAAAGCGCTTGCGGAGCAACGAGTCAGGTCCGAGATCGCGCGGAGAAAAGTCGGATGACAA
>CAZCUL010000340.1:0-8570 GCA_964501475.1 uncultured Verrucomicrobiota bacterium
CAACACGCTGGTGATCGCCTGAATGCACATTTCGCCGACTTTACAGAGACCCTGATCAAAGCTCTGGATCCCCGCCCGTGCTGCCAAATCACTCGCGTCAAAGCCAATTACCCGCTCCTGCCAATTGAGCGCCCTTGAATCTTTTGGTCCTTGTGTGGCGATAATTTGTCCAAGAGCGACGGCTATCGAATCGGCGAGGCAAATAAACGCTTGCGCCCCAGCTCGGTGTGTTCTCCAGATATCGAGTGCTTTATCAAGACCATAATCCGAAACTATGTGTTCGTGGAACTTGATGCCAAGGCCATGCAGCGCTGCGTAAATCGCAGCCTTCCTTTCCTGCCGGTAACTCGTCGCATACGTGCGAGCCTTCTCTGACCTAACGGAAACCTCATCAGGCATAGCCACCAGAACGACACGGCCATAGTTTGAGAACCAAGCAGCAGAACGATTTCGCCATCCCTGCAGATCGCTTTTAACCTTCTCGTGGCTAGGCGCGATATGAGAGATGATCGGCCAATGATAACAGCCTCTGTCCGCATGAACCAATACGACCGGCGTGACTGCAGCGCTTAGAAACTGCAGAAGACCAGGCGACGGATTAAAGCGAAGCAGAATAATTGCATCCGGCTCATGCTTTAACACGGCTAACTTGATCGATCGTTCGCAATCCTCTGAACGCGACGGAAAGATGGATACCGAGAATCTGTGGTCAAGAGCAGCTCGGGAGATATTCTCGCAACACTTCAAATAGAAAAAATCACTTGTAACCGGCACTGGGAAAAACAAGCAGGTGTGATGGGTCGGACGCTTGAAAGCAATAGTTGATCCGTTGAGACCGTCGCTGTGTGGCACGCCCAGTGTCTCAAGTATCATGCGGAACGCAAGCACTCGGATCCATGAAGGAGTACATGCTTTCTTTGTTCTGCTGTCCTTGGCAGTCATCCATACCCGGCCCCTGTAATGATCAACCGATGAGTGAGAAAGCCCTGTCGTGAATTCAAGGATCTTGCGGATCTTGGCCTCCTTGCTCGGTTCCCTCTTTAACTGCTTTTGCTTGCACCAGTAATCGTTCCACAGTCTGAAAGCATGTGCGGGATCTGTCAGCGAGTGCATATGAAACCACTCATTCGTAACCTCACACATTCCCGTGGATGTGGGGGCCGTCGATTGGAAACTCTTTCGCTGTCGCTTCTTCTGCATCGTCGCTTCCAAAATGACAGGCACAAACTTCCTTTTTTGTCACGCCTTTAGGGTAAGCGACCGGTTATCATCCCTGGGAGGCGGTTCTTTTTCTATCCTTGAGGCGAGGCGTCGCCGATTCACTTCAGGTCGAGAGTTGGCAGTTTCACCGCTCCACCATTTCGCCCGAACCAAATCATGTCCCTGTTGGCTAGAAACCGGTGCTGATGGCCGAGCGTGTTTCGATAACGAGTTCTCGACATAGACCTTTCAGCGCTTTCAGCGCGGAAATCTTTACAAACCGAACCGCGTTTGTTCATTCTCTCTTCCCGTGGAGACTCGGGAGGAGAAAGTTGATTCGGCGGTTAGAATGCGACTGATCGCGCTTCTGCACGGCGATTTAAGCCTGCTGATCCGGTTGCTGAAGACTCAGGTCAAACAGCATCTGCAAATCTGCGCCGGACTGCTTTTGGGCATTGTGCTGGGAGCTGAGGCGGTATCATCAGCCCTGCAGCAGGCCTGCTTGCTGAAACAGCGTCCACAGCATCGACAAATAAGTTTATCAACCGAACCACGTTGGGAGTTGCGACGCACTTCACCAATACGGCGACCAAATTGATCGAGCCCTATCGCAGCTCCGCACGCAAGCAAACCATCGAGCGGCATCGCCCTACAGGCCAGTTTGGCTTTTCTTTCAGCCCGGCAGGAGACTGGAATCAGGATACGTTCTCCGATCTGTTTATCTGTTTCCGATCCGCCGAAGGACGGGAACAAGGGAACGTCCTCCTTTACACAGGGAGCACCGCGGGCCTGACTCTGGCCGCCAGTACCGGCTTGAAACCTCGAAAGGCTCGCACTGGTTTCGGCTACAGCATCGCCTCGGGGAGAGATATTAACGGGGACGGCAAGCCGGACGTTGTTGTTGGAGCGCCCGAGTATCACATTGCTGAGGGCGATGTCGGCCACATTTGCGCATATTATTCGACCGAGGCAAACGGCACCGTATTCAAGGCTTGGCTTTACCATAATGATTGATCGCGATGGAGCGTTCCATTCATATCCTAGCCAAGTGTCAGCGGCGGCGCGAACGGGGTGCAAAATGGGCGGTTGAGAAAGGGATCAGCATTTCTGGCTCACTGCGCTGTCGGAGGGAGTCCGCCAGGAGGTTTTGGATGTTAAGAATCCTCAGTGGCTCTGGAGAAGAGAAGGGAGTGAACCGGAACGGCTCACTCCCGTTTGCTTCCTCCACCTCCTTGGCGGCGGCTTGATGCCTGGCCGAAGCAAAATGGAACCAAGGGCCGGACAGTGGATTGATCCTTTGATGCTCTCTGGAACGACCTCATGACGAACTGAAGGAAAGCCGATCAGGCAAAGCCCCGTCGAGCAAAAAAGACCGGTGATCGACTCGCAGCAGCGCCAATTCATGAGAGCTTTTTGAGGGAAGGGTTTTTGGCGGTTACCAGTCGGAGCGCGCGTCGTCGGTTTTCTCGGGCCAGCAATGCCTGAAAATGGGTCGTGGTTACGTGGTCGGGGCGGCGTTGGGCGCCCCGCCATTCCATGAAGAGGCTGTTGGCCAGGCGGCGAAAGGCACCGAACATCCAGATGCCGTTGTTGCTTTGGACCCGGCAGCGGTCGTCATTATAGGAGATATCCAGCCGCTGGTGTAATCCGCTTTCAATTCCCCAGCTCTCCCGATTGAGCTTGAGCCATTGCGCCGCGTTCAACCGCTCTGGTGGGGCGCTGGTGATCAGAGCGACTTCTTCGTCTTTGCGTCCGGAGGTTTGCCGGACAAGCCGAGCGGCCTGGCGGGCAAAAGGAAAGCCGACGTCTTCGGCGTGCACTTCGGCGGTGGAGATGGCTCGGTTTTCTCTCCGGCCCTTGTTCTCTTCACAGGTCCGCGCCTGCGTCAATGTGGGTGGGTCGAGGGGGGAAATCCGCTCGTGGAGCGGTGACTTTCTTTTCGATATTGGCCCGCAGGGTCGGTTGATTGTTCTTAACAGTTAAGAAATAGTCGCCCCCGCCTTCCAGGACCACGGCGCGGGCGGTCTCATCCTGAGTATGCAACGCATCCAGGCTGACCAAACGCCCCTCCAATTCCAGCGCGGGAATGAGTTCCTTTTGCGCCACCTCTATCTCGGCTGGGAGATCGGGGAAATCAGGCGCTTGCACCAAGAGCTGAATTTCAACGAGGCGGACTTGCGACGGGCGATGGCCGCTGGACAGACGGCGCGATTTGTTCTTGGAAACCACCACAGCGTCTCGGTTTCGGATGTTTTTTTCACGTGCGCGAACAAAGACGCGCAGCAGCGGTGCCAGAGGCTCCGATCCATGCTTCGGAAGGAGTGGCAGAGCGGCCTTGCATTCCTTGACGCCGCGTTTTCACAGCGGTTGGAAAACGTGGTGGCCAGGGGGTTGGATTTTGCTGTCGCCCAACGGGCAACCACGACGCCTTTGGAATTGACTTGCCTTCTCCTGATCTTCGGGTTCCAGGCGTTACGGGAATCCATCGCGCTCCTTCGACGACGCGGCATGAAAGTTCAACCGTTGCTGAATATGGTTTATCCCCGTCATCAAGGCTGTGAGGACGTGGCTGACAAATGGGCCGCCATCTCACCCTGTGCGATTTCTTTCGCAAGCTTCTAAACGTCACGCTCATCCCTGTGCGGCCCGGCTGGCCTCATTGTCCAGGCCCCGGCTTGACGCTTCTCGAGTTCGCTCATGATTGTCAAACGACGCTCCGGCTGTTCGATCACGGGGACGGCGAGTTCTGTGCCCGACCGGATCGGCGCCTGCATTTCCTCCTGTCGGCGGTGGCGATGAGCGGGCCTCACAGCGACGAAAATCCCGAAGACGAACTCGCACAAATCGCCTTGGAGCCTGAAACGTCGACTCACTGATCATGCGTGGCCAAGTGAGAGTGCTGTCGTTCAATCGTGTGCGCGCTGAACGGCGGGCGCTTCAGGCGCCACGCTTGGTATAAATGGAAACTTGACAGTGCATGATCGTGCATATATCCTCAAGAAAATGCATATTGTCCCCTCTCCGGCTGCGGTCATCGGCTGCGACATCGGCGGCACGAGTTGCAAGCTCGGCGTCATTACCCCCACGGGACGAGTGTTGGATCACATCGCGTTCCCTGTGCGCAGTTCCGCCAGCCTGGAGACTTTTCGTGCCAATCTGTTTGACACACTGGATCAGATGGCCGCGCGGCAACCAGTCCGTGGCATTGGCGCGCTGCTGCCAGGTTATTTGAGGGAGAATCGGACAATCCCGCACATCATGGTGAACCTGCGGATGCTTGAAGGCGTCCCGCTGGCCCGGTGGTTGAGCGACCGCTATGGGGTCGCGGTGTCACTCGACATCGACCGCAACGGTCCTGCGCTCGCCGAATCCCTGTTCCATTACCGCCATCAGGTGTCGCGTCTGCTCTACGTGACAATTGGCACTGGCCTAGGCGTAGGGTTGGTGACCAATGGCGTGATTTGCCGCATCTGCCACGATTCCATCGGAGAACTGGGCCACATCACGCTAGATCCTGGCGGCGCTCGCTGCGCGTGCGGTAATGAGGGCTGCGCCGAGACTTTGCTTTCGAGGGACGGCATCGGGAGGATTGCTCAGCGACTCGGCCTCTGCGCATCACTCCGCCAAAACGAGACCTCTCGCGAGTTTCCTGAAGCGCTGTACCGGGAAGCGGCGTCGGGGCATCCGGAAGCTCGACGCGTCTTTGTGGAATTTGGCCGGTATCTCGGCGCCGCCTTGGTCACATTCTCGAACACCTTCTCTCCGGACATCATCGTAATCGGCGGAGGCTTGTCGGGCGCCTCGGAATTCTTCCTGCCGACCGCCGAGCGCTATCTGAACGAGCATTGGATTGAGCGAGTGACTAAGAGAATTCCGGTGCGCAGGACGAACTTCGGCGCCCACGCGGGTGTCATCGGCGCGGCATCGCTCGTTCTCCCATGAGCCGACTTTTCACGCCTTGTATATGAACGGACAAAAAGGCAGGGAACTCGCGATCAGCGTCGGTGGCTCGAAATGCGCCTTTGGAATCGTCGGAGGAACCCCGCCCGCCGTCCTTGCTCGTAGCGGGCGAATCGAGTGGACGGGCGAGGGCATAAAAACCATCGAATCCTTCGTGGGAATGCTCGCGCGCGAAACCCAGAAGTTGCTGAAGCAGGCCGGGATTTCTGCCGCTGACATCGGGCGTGTCGGCGTGGCTTGGCCTGGGCCGGGCACCGACGGGCAGTTCGAAGCCACGTTCATTCCGAGTTGTGAGGAGCCTCAACCCATTCCGCTCCTGCTTCGCTCAACCTTGACGATCCCGTTTGGGCCGGCGTTTGGAGCCATTCCCATCCGAGTCATGCTGGACGCTGTGGCGCGCGCGGCCGGAGAGGCAGGGCCGAGCGGCGCGCTGCACACGACTGCGAATGGCCTGCTCGTCAATTTGGCCACCGGAATCGCGGGTGGTCGCGTCCGCCAAGGGCGGGCCTGGCTCGCTTATCCAGGAATCGGGGAAAACTACGGACAGTTCGGACGCTTTCTTTTTTTTAACACCGTTACCCAAGAGTGGGACTGGCGTCCGACGTCGGATGGCTCCGTGCCATCACACTCGCCGAGGGAAGTGCGGTGGACCCACCTCTGTGCCGGGCCGGCCCTAGCCCGCCGCATCGTGCGTTGGTGTCACGAGACCGGGGTCGATGCCCGGAATCAAACCCCTGCCGTGGAAGAGGCGCTGAGGCACTACGAAAGCCAATCGGCACCGCGGGATGGGACGCACGAAATGACGTTGCTCCGATGGGCTACCGCAGAATCCGTCCAGTGCCCGCAAGGGTCGATGGCCCACTTCGTTCGCCAAGTCGCTCGGGAAATTGGTGCGGCCCTCCGCGTTTTGTTGCGGGTCTTTGCCTCTGAAGGAATTGACACCATCGCGCTGGCGGGCGGCGTGGGGGAGCATTTCGGACGGAGCGACAATCCGGGCAACGACATGTTCCTCAACGATGTTCAGCTGACCATGGAACAAAACCGGACGCGGGTGTGTCGGGCCCGTCTCGGCGTTGATGCTGAATTCCTCGGCCTGGCGTCAAATTCATTCATCGCTGCGCCATGAAATCCGCCGCCAAACTCAAATGGGGAGTTCTGTCCACCTCGTCCACAGCGGTGCGTAAGGCGATCCCGGCGCTAAAGCGGTGCGAAAACGCCGAACTCGTCGCCATTGCCAGCCGCGACGCGGAGAAAGCCAAGAGTTACGCTGCCTCCTTGGACATCCCCAAAGCGTACGGGAGCTATGACGCCTTGCTGGAGGATCGGGAAGTCGGGGCGGTTTATCTCCCGCTGCCAAACGGCTTGCACGCCGAATGGACTATCCGTGCGGCTCAAGCCGGCAAGCATGTCCTCTGCGAGAAACCCGCTGCGCTTTCCCCCGAAGCGGCGCAGGAGATGGTAGAGGCCTGTGCGGGCGGCAACGTCTTGTTCATGGAAGGCTTCATGTACAGGTTCCATCCCCAAATTGCTTGCGTCAAGCGGTGGCTGGCGGAGAAGCGCATTGGCTCGTTGCGCCTGTTGCGCATTTCTTTCTCGTTCACGATCGAAGCGCGTCACTCAAAAGTCCGATTGCAGTCGTCGATGGGCGGCGGATCTCTTGCCGATGTGGGCGCGTACGGCGTTGACCTTAGCCGTTTCATGATCGGCGATGAGCCAATTCGCGTTTTCGCTTCGGGCTTCCACGGGCTGGGCGCGTCGGTCGAAACCAATCATGTTGCCATCCTCGATTTTCCCGACGGATTACAAGTGATTCTAGATGGTGCCTTTGACCGTCCTCGGCACAACCGCTGCGAAATCGTCGGACAAACCGGCGTCATCACCGTCGCCTCGCCCTTCATCACCGTCGCCGAGGCCAGCGTACGTCTTCAGGGCGGACCTCAAGAAGAAGACCAGACCTTCCCAATGGTGGATCCTTTTCAACTGGAATTCGAGCATTTCTCCGCTTGCGTGCTCCATCACGAGCCGCCAGCCATCACACCCAGCGATACCGTCGGCAACGCGCGAGTCCTGGCCGCATTGCGGGCTTCGCTCGGAACCGGACGCCCAGTTGAACTTGTCGTTTCGCCTTCCCTTCACAGTCCAACCATTCCTGGCAACATACCATGAACATACAAAGTACAATCAACGAAATTCAAGCGAGCGCGCCGAAAGGAATCACAATCACTACTGACCCCAATGCGTTGCCATCGCTTCTCGGCAGTGCGGAATTGAGAACTCCCCTCCGCCGCCATCCTGACGGTCGGCTTGAATTGATTCTTCTCGCGCAACCCACCGCGAACAACACCGACGTAATCCTAAGTGTGCCTGACGCACTCGGCGTCAATGGCGAAACTCAGATCGGCCTGAGTCGCGCCAATCGTATCATGCAAGCCGGCCAGACTTCGATGGCAGCTGGTTCAACCGCAGGAAAGTGTACACTGTGCCCCACTGATAAACCCGCAGCAGGAGGTCCCGCCGCATTCTCAGTGGACAATGGACGACCCTTTGGCCCATTAATTCATAAGGTAGTTGTCAGCCGTAAGCACATTGAGACCTTAAATGACGAGGCTTTGGGAGATGCCGTCAGGGACTCAACCGAGCAGTTTTATGAAATTGCGTTTCAGGGACGCAAGGCCATGGGCGAGTCTCTTGATGGATTGACCATCGGGATGAACCTCGGAGAGTATGCGCGGTCTGGCGCTTCCCAGCTTCATTTCCATTACCAGGTCACCGGGCTGGGCAAAGGCAATTACAACGCGGGTGATCGTTTGGGTGCTATTTGCCGGGCCTATCAAGAAAAGTCAGGCGCGGACTATTTGGAGGATTACGAACGGGCGCTAACAGACGCAAACCTCGTCGTCGCAAGGAATGAAAGCGCGATCGCCTATGCTCCAGTTTCTCCCCGTTTCAAGGGAGAAGTGCAGATCATGCTTTGTAAATGCCAGGTCGGAAACATACTCAACACGACCGAGGGAGATCGAAAAGCCTTGGCGGACTTGCAGTGCAAAACCATGCAACGGTTCCACCGCCTCGGCTGCCAGGCGCTCAATCAGGTGTGGTACACTACGCGATTTTCCGCAAAAGACGACATTGGCCAACGCTTAATCATCAGCCTGTGTCCACGCACGTCAATCTTCGCCTTCTATGAACTCTCCGGCAACAACGTCATCGACGTCCTGCCGTGGAAGTCGGCACAAACACTGCGCGCTGCCGCAGACCTTCATCTCAGCCTTTGACTGTGAATCGCGTGCCCATCCCTATGAGCCTCGACAACAAAATTGCCCTTAGCGCCCACTATAAGTGCAAGGGACTCAACAACGCGGAAATTGCGCAACTGCTCCGTGTCGATGCGTCCTCCGTATCCCGCTACC
>CAZCUL010000341.1:0-8402 GCA_964501475.1 uncultured Verrucomicrobiota bacterium
AAGATAAAGGAAGTTCTCGGCCGGGAGCCGGGTTACACGGAGCTGGGGATCTTCTCGGTCATGTGGAGCGAACATTGTTCTTACAAGAACACGCGTCCGCTCCTTAAGACGTTTCCCACCAAGTCCCCCCGCATCCTCGTGGGCGCGGGAGAGGAGAACGCCGGCATTATCGATATCGGGGACGGATTGGCCATCGCATTCAAAATCGAATCGCACAACCACCCCAGCGCGGTCGAACCATTTCAGGGGGCGGCAACCGGCGTCGGCGGAATCATCCGAGATATTTTCACGATGGGTGCCCGTCCGGTCGCGGCGATCAATTCACTGCGTTTTGGCGAGCTCACCAATCCCGAGGTCCGCCGCCTTTTTTCCGGCGTGGTCGCGGGAATTGCGCATTACGGAAATTGCTTCGGCATCCCGACAATCGCAGGGGAGGTGTACTTCGACAAATGCTATGAAGGCAATCCGCTCGTCAATGCCTTCTGCCTGGGTGTTCTCCGCCACGAACAAATCGCGCGCGGCAAGGCCCAAGGCGTGGGTAACCCGGTTTTTTATGTGGGACCTGCCACCGGACGAGATGGCCTGGCGGGCGCCGCTTTCGCGTCCCAGGATCTGACCGATGAGTCTGCGCAGCAACAACGGGGCGCCGTGCAAGTGGGCGACCCGTTCATGGAGAAGCTTGTTTGCGAAGCTTGCCTCGAATTGCTCGCCACTGGCGCAGTCGCCGGCATTCAGGACATGGGCGCGGCCGGGTTAACCTGCTCGACTTGCGAGACCGCGGCCCGGGCCGGGACCGGCATCGAAATCGATTTGAACAAGGTGCCACAACGTGTGCCCAACATGACCCCTTACGAGATCATGCTGAGCGAATCCCAGGAACGCATGCTCATCATCGTCAAGAGAGGCCGCGAAGAAGAAGTGAAACGGATCTTCGACAAGTGGGACCTGCCCTGGGCGGAAATCGGACAGGTGACCGACACGGGACGCATGGTCGTGCGCTGGAGCGGCAAAGTCGTTGCCGACATTCCCGCTGCGCCATTGGCCAATGAAGCGCCGGTCTATCATCCGGATGCAAAGGAGCCGGCTTATCTGAAGGCTGCTCGCGCCTTTCGCCTGGACGATTTACCTGACGCGCAAGAGGCGGGTTCAAATCTCAGGGAGCTGCTTTCCTGGCCGACGATCGCTTCAAAAAACTGGGTTTATCGGCAATACGACCAGATGGTCCGCAACAACACCATCATTTGTCCCGGCAGCGACGCAGCCGTCATTCGGATCAAGCAGGATTCGCTGCCTCCCGGGGCTGGCGATGGAAAGCCTGGAACGATACCGGAGAAGTTCATTGCCATGAGCGTGGATTGCAATGCGGCTTACGCTTATCTCGACCCTCGCGAGGGCGGCAAAATTGCCGTGGCCGAAGCAGCCCGCAATTTAGCCTGTTCCGGGGCCATTCCTTTGGGTGTCACGGACAACCTTAACTTCGGCAATCCACACAATCCCGAACTGTTTTATCAACTCCGGGAGGCGGTTCGCGGCCTGGCCGAAGCCTGCCGCGCTTTCGATACGCCCGTGACGGGCGGCAACTGCTCCCTTTACAACCAAAGCCCAGGGGGCCCCATCGATCCCACGCCCACCATCGCCATGGTCGGCATCATCGAAAAGGCCGAGCACATCACAACTCAGTGGTTCAAAGACGAGGGCGATGCCATCATTCTGCTCGGCGTTTCCGTTGATCAGGAAGACCCCTTCCAGGGCCTCGGCGGCAGCGCTTACCTCCAAAGGTTCCATAAGAAGAAAGCGGGGGCGCCGCCCATCTGCAACCTGGAGACGTCCAGGATTCTTCACACCACCTTGCTCGGCCTCATCCGGTCCGGCCTCATCAAGAGCGCCCATGATTGCAGCGAAGGCGGTCTCGCCGTGGCCCTCGCCGAATGCTGCATCAGCCAACAGGTGGCGCGTGAAACCATGCGTCTTGTCGGCGCAGCGATTGACTTGGATGCCGATGGCAAGGGCCAGGAGAAGCCCGTCGATCAACCGAATCCGGAGAATCATGGGGCACCCGCATTCACTCCGCGCCTGGACGCGCTGCTCTTTGGGGAAACCCAGAACCGGGTAATCATTTCTGCGCGGGCGATTGACGCTACCAAGGTCGTCGAACGCGCGAAGCTGCTGGGCGTGCCCGCCCGGCGCATCGGCACTGTCGGCGGCGATAAGCTCGTCATTAAAGCCGGCCGTGGCGAATTCTCCTGGGCAGTCACCGAACTCTCGGACCTTTGGTGGAACGCTATTGGCCGTCTCATGAGCCAGTGAAAGCCACATCCCTTCTCTCCTCTTGAATCTCCTGCGAAGTTCAGGGCGCAGAGCGCAAAGGGTCGCCTCGGGAAGCTTAAAAACTGGATGCGTTCCGCAGCAGCCCGGGCCAACACTTTTGCTCTTTGAGCTTTGAATCTCCGATGCTACCGTGCGCCTTCGCGCAGTGATGGACTACAAGAACACATTAAACCTGCCTCGGACGGACTTTCCCATGAAAGCCGATCTGGTGGCCCGCGAACCGAGGCGCCTGGAGAATTGGCAGCAAACGCGTCTCTACTCTCGCATTCAGGAGCGCCGCCAGGGCGCGCCCCGGTTCGTGCTCCATGACGGCCCACCGTTCACGAACGGAGACGTTCACATCGGCACTGCCCTGAACAAGATTCTTAAAGATATCATCATCAAATACCGGACGCTCGCCGGGCAGAGGGCGCCCTTTGTGCCCGGTTGGGACACGCACGGCTTGCCCATCGAATTCAAGGTCTCGCAGGAGATGCGCAAAGCGAATCAGGTCCAGGCCGATCCAGTCACCATTCGCAATGCTTGCGAGGAGTACGCCCGCGAATACATGGGAATTCAAACCCGGCAGTTCCAACGCCTGGGTGTTCTGGGCGATTGGGACAATCCGTATGCCACCCTTCATCCCCAATACGAGGCGGACGAGCTTCGCCTCTTTGCCGACATCGTCGAGAAGGGCTTTGTTTATCGTGGGAAAAAGCCGGTCTATTGGAGCATCCCTTGCCGAACCGCGCTGGCGGAAGCCGAAGTGGAATACAAGGACCACATCAGCCAGAGCCTCTACGTCCGATTTCCTGTGGTCGGGCATCGGAACCTCTTTCTCCTGCTTTGGACCACGACGCCGTGGACACTTCCGGCGAATCTGGCCGTGGCTTACAACTCGGCGTTTCAATACGTCATGGCGCGCGCAGGGGAGGCCTCTTTCATTGTATCCAACATGCTGCTCCCGGCCATTGCTGAAAAGTGCGGTTGGGCTGGTTACGAAATCGTGCGCAGCCTCTATGCCGAGGATTTGCAGGGACTCGAGTTTCAGCACCCGTTCTGCGCGCGGACGGGCCGATTGTTTGCAGGAGACTCCTTCGTGGAGAACACCACCGGAACCGGGTTCGTCCACATCGCGCCCGGTCATGGCTTGGAAGATTATTCGCTCGGACTGGAACACGGCCTGCCTGTTTATTCTCCGGTGGATGACGACGGACGTTTTGTGCACACCGCAGATCTTCCGCGAGAACAACAGATGCCGGCCGAACTGGTGGGCAAAGCCATCCTGGAAAAGAATGGCCGCAGCGAAGCCAACGAAGCAGTGCTGGAAATCCTGCGGCAGCGCGACATGCTCGAGCACCAGGAGAAATACCACCACAGTTACCCTCACTGCTGGCGCAGCAAAACCCCGGTCATCTTCCGCGCCATGGACCAATGGTTCATCAACATCGACCACGACGGCTTCCGCGAAAAGGTGCTTGCTACTATTGGTTCCGTCCGTTGGATTCCGGACTGGGGCAGGAACCGGATCGAAGCCGCTGTCAAATCCCGGCCGGACTGGTGCATTTCCCGCCAGCGCACCTGGGGGGTTCCCATCCCGGCGTTTTACGACCCGCAGGGGCAACCGATATTGGATGCGCAAATCATTCGAAACGCCGCCGACCTCATTGAAAAACAAGGCTCGAATGTCTGGTTCGAGAAATCCGCCCCGGAACTCTGGTCTCTGCTCAAGCCGAAGAATCGGGCCGGCCCTGATGCGGTCTCCAAGTCTGCGGACACGCTGGATGTTTGGATCGATTCCGGGTCGTCTTCCCGTTCAGTGCTGATGCGGCGCCCCGAGTTCGGCCGCGAAACCGAGACCAAGGCCCAGGACCGACACGCTTGGCAGGCGGACATGTATCTGGAGGGAAGCGACCAGCATCGCGGCTGGTTTCAGTCCTCTCTATTGCTTTCGCTGGCTGGAAATGGCGCCCCGCCTTATGGCACCGTGCTGACGCACGGGTTCATGGTGGATGAAGACCGGGAAAAGTTTTCCAAAAGCAAAACCTACGAAAAACCCCAGACCGCCGAGGCGTATGTGAACCGTTACGGCGCAGATATCGTCCGGCTTTGGGTTGCTTCCCAGGACTTCCGCAACGACATCATCGTCAGTGAAAAGCGGATTGAAACTGTCGGCGAAACATATCGCATCCTGCGCAACTCTCTCCGCTACCAACTCTCGAATCTCTACGATTTTGATCCGGAACGCCACGCCGTCCCCGACGCGCAACTGACGAGCCTGGACCGCTGGATTTTCGACGAGTTCGCCGGGTTGACAAAGCAGGTTCGCCAGGCTTACGACGAGTGTGAATTTCACGTCGTTTATCAAAAGATCAGCCAGTTTGCGGCAGTCGAACTTTCCGCCATTTACCACGACGCGGTCAAAGACCGGCTTTATACAGACGCCGCAAACTCCCCGCGGAGGCGTGCCACTCAAACGACCCTTTATCGTTTGGTCACTGGACTGGCGCGCCTCCTTTCGCCCGTTCTTGTCTTTACCAGCGATGAAGCGTGGGATTTCGTTCCGGGCAAAACCGCCGATTCGGTTCACTTGACCGACTGGCCCGAGATCAACTTCAGCCGTCCGGATACCGAAAGGGCTGCGTGGCACGCCTTATTCGACTTGCGGGAACGCGCCTTGCCGGAACTGGAAAAGGCGCGGCAGGCCAAGGTCATCGGGAAAGCCTTGGAAGCCAAACTCAGCATCGCCGCACCGCCGGTCAGTTTTGATCCGGCAAACGCCAGCCAGGAAGCGCTGCGGGAGTTGTTGAATGTCTCGCAATTGGATCTGACGCGCCTTGACGAGGGCTCACTGGTTTCTGTGAATGTCGCGCACGCAGATGGCCGCAAGTGCGAACGTTGCTGGCACTGGGAAATCGAGGTGGGAACTCACAGCGCGCATCCCACTCTCTGCGGGCGCTGTGTCAAAGCGTTGAGTTAGGAAACACCGCCGCCCGCGTTCCCTGACGGCCGCCAAGGGAAATTAAACTTCCCACCGCAAGACCTGCACAAGCGCCCCTTCCGCCAGTGAACTATTGGGGGGCACGTCCACCAATCCATTTGCTCGCGCCAGGCTTCCAAGAGCATGCGATGCCTGCTGCCCTGCCAGCCGGACGCGTCCCGCTTCATCCACATGCACGCGCATGAAATGCCGGCGATCCCCCCGGTTTTGGAGCACCTCGGCCAGGAAGGCGGGATGCGAAATCAAACCCGTGTTCGCGGCCCCTTGCCAACGGAGTAAGGCGGGCCGAACGAGCAGTAAGAAAGTCACAAAAGCCGAAACCGGATTCCCTGGAAGACCAAAGAGGAATTTCTCGTCCCGCTCTCCAAAGGCGAAAGGTTTTCCCGGTTTGACGGCTACCTTCCAGAATTGTGTCCGGCCGCCCAGACTTTCGAAAGCGGCTTTCACCAGGTCCAGTTCGCCCACGGACACGCCGCCGGTGGTGATCACAGCGTCGCTCCCACCGAAGGCCTGCTCCAAGGTTGCGCAGGTTTGCTCCAGATTGTCCGGCACGAGCGGAAACGACTTCGGGATCGCGCCCGCCGCTTGAAGCAAGGCTGCCAGTGCAGCGCGATTGCTTTCATGAATCGTTCCCGGCTCCAAATCCCGCCCCGGCTCGGCCAATTCGTCACCGGTCGCGAGCAAAGCGACGCGCGGCTGTCGATACACCTCGACATCCTCCAAGCCGAGAGCAGCCAGCAAGGCGATGGTTCCAGCATGAACGCGGGTTCCCGGGAGAATCAGCTCCTGGCCGGCGACCACGTCCTCCCCCTTCCTGCGAACGTTTTCTCCGGGTCGAATCGCTTCGAAGAAGCGCGCCGCGTCTTCATCTGGTGTTTGGACCTCCTCTTGCATCACCACCGCGTCGCTGCCATCCGGCATGGGCGAGCCGGTGAAAATCCGGGCGCATTCGCCCGGGACCAGGGCTCTGGAGAACAGCCGGCCCGCAGGAATCCGAGCGGCAACCTTGAGTTGGACGGGCTGATCGGCCGTGGCGGAACCTAGATCGCCGGCGCAAAGCGCATAACCATCCATCGCGGAATTGTCGAAGGCCGGAAGGTCGCCCGGAGAATGGATCGTGCCGGAAATGAAACGGCCGGCGGCAGCTTGCAAAGGAATTGTCTCGCGGTCCAGCGGACGTATTGCCTCAAGAATTCTTGCGCACGCTTCTTCCAGGGCCAGCATGGCCCAAGTGTCGAGTGCGATCCGAAGCTTGTCGAAGCGAAAAGAAACCTGTTAGTGTCCCGCAGTAATGACCAGGGTTTGTTCCAGGGTGGTGGCTCCTTCGCGCACTTTATCCAGGGCAACCATGCGCAGCGTCTTCATGCCCTGGCTGACCGCGATCTTCGAGATTTCCATGGCGCTGCCCCGGGCGATGATGACTTTGCGGATTTCGTCCGTCACTGTCATCGCCTCGACGATGGCGGTCCGGCCGGCGTAACCGCTGTTGTTGCAGCGTTCGCAGCCGCGGCCGCGGTAAAGTGTTACTCCGTCGAAGTAGCTCGGAGGGATATTCAAATCCTGGAACATGGACGGCGGGTATTCCACCTCTTCCTTGCAGGCACTGCAGATTCTGCGGACCAGGCGCTGGGCGCAGGCGAGAATGACCGAAGAAGAGATCAAAAACGGAGCGATGCCCATGTCGTCAAGACGGGCCACAGCGCCGGCAGCGTCGTTACAGTGCATCGTGCTCAGCACCTGATGCCCGGTGAGAGCGGCTTCGACGGCGATTTCGGCCGTTTCCGTATCCCGGATTTCACCGATCATGACAATGTCCGGATCCTGGCGGAGAATTGAGCGAAGGGCATTGGCGAAGGAGAGGCCGATTTCCTTTTTCACCGGCACCTGGTTGATCCCCACCAACTGGAACTCGACCGGATCTTCCACGGTCACGATGTTGTAATCCGGGCTGTTGAGTTCGTTCAGCGCTGAATAGAGCGTGGTTGTCTTACCGGAGCCGGTTGGGCCGGTCACCAGGATCAAGCCATGCGGCGCATCGACCGCGGCACGAAAGCGACGGAAGGTATCGCCATCGAGCCCCAGCTTGTCCAGGCTTGCCGAAAGGTTGGTCTTGTCCAGAATACGCAGCACGCATTTCTCACCGTGCACGGTGGGCAGGAAGGAGACGCGGAGGTCGTAATCTTTCCCGCCGACTTTGACGCGCATGCGGCCGTCCTGTGGGAGGCGGCGCTCGGCGATGTCCAAACAACTCATGATCTTGAGCCGTGAGATCAATGGGACCTGAAGGCCCTTTGGGGGCGACGACTTGTCCCAGAGCACACCGTCAACGCGGTAACGGAGGCGCACCATTTTCTCAAACGGCTCGATGTGAATATCGCTGGCGCGGTCTTTGATGGCCTGGACGAGGATGAGGTTGGCGAGCTTGATGACAGGCCCTTCCTCGACGGAGGCGGCCAGTTTGTCGAGGTTGACCTCTTCGATGGTCTCCTTGACCGTTTCGAGATTATCGGCGTCGCCATCGAGCTCGGCCTGTTTTTGCGCGTCCTGGATGATGTCTTCGATCGATCCGGACCTGCTGCTATCGACCTGATGGAGTTTCTCGATGATCGACTTCTCCGAAGCGATCATGGGCGAGACTTCCATCTTGGTGATGCGCCGGACGTCGTCGATGGCCAGAACGTTCAACGGGTCGGCCATGGCCAGGAAAAGCTTGTTCTCGAGGCGGGATACGGGAACGACCTTATGATTGTGACAGATGTCGCGCGGCAAAAGGTCGGCCACTTCCGGTTCCACGCTCAACCGGCCGAGGTAGATGGGCGGGGTGTTGAGGACGCGCCCCATGGAGACGGCCATGTCCTGCTCGGTGACGTAGGCCTTATCGACGATGATTTTCAGCAGCCTCGTACCCTCGCGTTTCTGTTGTTCGAGGAGCTCTTCAATCTGCTTGGAGGTAAGCAGTCCGTCCTCGACCAGGGCGTCGGCAATGCGTTCTCCGAAAGTTTTTACTGGCGGCATAAGCGGTGGACGGCTCAACGAAAGACTTTACGCAGGGCTTTAATGATCTCAGGCGGCGACGCCAGATACCAGAGAAAGC
>CAZCUL010000342.1:0-4026 GCA_964501475.1 uncultured Verrucomicrobiota bacterium
CGACAGCAATACGTCCACGTCGAGGTGAACGGCACGGAGTCCGATGGACTGGCATTGCAGCGCCGCCTTCCCGATTTGTGCCACCACTGGCTGACACCGGCCATTGAGCAGGTATTGGAGCGTTGCGCACCGCCGGATGGGTATCTGTATTTCGAGCGGTTGGAAATAAATATCGGAACGTTAACGCTCGGGCTTTTAGAACAAGAGCTGCCCGAGTTGGTCGCTTTGGCCCTGGAAAAAGCTATCCGGGAACAGGCGCTAGCGCAGGCCGCTCCACCGGCAGTGCCGGGAGACGATCCCGTTCAGCATAAAACAGCCCGGCAGTCTATTGATGAAGCTTTTATCTACTTCTTAGAAACCGGCAGCCTGCCGTGGTCGTTTCGCTTGCCGGAGGGTAGCAACTTGGAACAAGCCATTCTCCATTCCTGGCGGGAGGTCGCAACCCCAGATGATACCTCCCGCGCTGTAAACGATGCAGTTTTTCAGGTACTTACGTCCGCGACCGTCCGGCAACGATTGATTCGGCAATTTTCTCCTGTGTTTCTAGAAACCTTGCTTTCCCTTTTGTCCCCCGAAGCCAAAAGCGTGGTAGACGGAATTGTGCCTTCTCTGCATAGTTCCGCTGTACCATCGGCTGCAATCACCTCTTTTGAAAAGCAACTTTGGGAAATTGTGTTTGCCGATGTCGCCGCAGGCCATGCCTCGTCGGCACGTCGCCTGGTCGGCGCATCCTGGCGCGCGCTATCGATGGCGGCCGCAGAATCCACGGCGCTGGTAAGCGTGTTGGATCGTCATTGGCCGGGCGTAACCCGCAGGACTTCGGCCGAGACCAATCGAATTGAGCGCACGGAATCAATACCGCCAACTCACCCTGAATTGAGATCGCACTCTACTCCTATATCTGAGGACACGCCGAGCACTATAAGCGACCATCCCGAAACAGGAGAGGACAGGAAATATCCGGAAGCACCAGAAGCAGGAGATCCCAGGGAACATCCGGAAGCACCAGAAGCCGAAGAGATACAGGAACATCCGGAAGCACCAAAAGGCATTTATATTGAAAATGCGGGTTTAGTTTTATTACATCCATTCTTACCCCAATTTTATAGGGCGCTGGACATTGCCGCCGAAAACGAACTCCTGCAGCCCGAGCGTGCGCTTTGCCTGCTCCAGTTTTTGACGACCGGCCAAGCCACGGCGCCGGAATATGAATTAATCTTGCCCAAAATCCTATGTAATATTCCGTTATTAGCCCCGGTCGAGACCAACCTGGAACTGATGGATGCCGAAACGGAAGAAGCCCTCGCTCTACTCGAAGCCGTGATTGGCCACTGGGACGCGTTGCGAAACACCTCCCCCGACGGCTTGCGCGGCGCCTTTCTCCTTCGCCCAGGAAAAGTGTCCTTGCGCGATGACGGCGATTGGTTACTGCAAGTTGAATCAAACAGCGTCGATATCCTGTTGGACCAATTGCCCTGGGGCATTTCAATGATTAAGCTGCCCTGGATGGACATGATCCTATGGGTGGAGTGGGGGTAGAGCATTCTGATTCACGCCTTGCGGATGGCTGAGTAAACCATGAAAACCAGTGCGAAAAAATCATCTACAACGACCTCGACGACGATCACGCAGGCGGCAAGGCAGCCTTTTTTTGCCAAGGCGGGAGGAGGGAATTTTTTCGCCCCGGTCACCCGTACTACCGCTTCAACCGTGCAAATGAAAATGGCGGTGAACAAGCCTAGAGACAAATTCGAGCAAGAAGCAGATAGCATGGCGGATAACGTGATGCGGATGCCCACCCCCGCCTCACCCGTGCAAGACGGACAACTGCAGCGACAGGAAGACGACGAGATTCAACGGCAAGAAGAGGAAGAGATTCAGCGACAGGAAATGCCAAACGAAGAAGTTCAGAGGCAGGAAGAGGAGGAAGTCCAGAGGCAGGAAGAGGAACAACTGCAGAGACAGGAATCGCCGGAAGAAGAAATTCAGAGGCAGGAGGAGGAACAAATCCAAGAGTCTCCAGCCGATGAAGAAGAACTACAGCGCAAAGGCAACGGCGCTCCCGCGGTCAGTGCGGACACCCAATCCAGTATTCAAAATAAAACGGCTGGGGGCCAGCCGCTTTCCACCGATGTCCGCAGCCATATGGAACCGCGTTTCGGAGCTGATTTCCGTAACGTGCATGTCCACAGCGACGCCGAAGCCGCCAGCCTGAGCAACCAACTCAGTGCGCGAGCCTTCACCTACCAAAATCACATCTTTTTCTCCCGCGATCAGTACCAACCGGGTACGAGCGAAGGCCAAAAACTCCTTGCCCACGAATTGACCCACACCATCCAGCAGGGCCACGCCGTACAGCGAAAGCCAGAAGCGTCTTCCTCTGGACAAAAAGACAATACCACTCCGATCATTCAACAAGCCCCCGCTGCCAAGGGCAATCAACCCGCATTGAGTTCCGAAGTTGTAGATCTGTCGTCCAGTGTTTTCAACCCTTCGCAAAAAGTAAGAGATGAGATTGAGGGGAAAGGCAGAAAAGGCCTACATGTCCGCGTTATGGTAAAAGGCTTGACCGGAGAGGGGCGAGTCAGAATTAGGGTAGATAGAGCCAAAAATTATGACTCTATCGGTACAGGCTCCATGCCTTTGCTGAATGCATGGGCTCAGCAATTGGGTGGGATGCATATCAACTTTACAATTAAGAATAACGAGATTAAGAGCGGTTATGCTGCCTTCAAACCAGGAAGTGGAGATAAAAATGACTGGCTACAAGCCCTACGAAAAAATTCAGCCACGCTCGGTGGTTTGGGGCTTAACGTAGGTCGTTTGCCAACACCGGTAAACACGTTTGAAAACGGGAAATTAACCCTCGGCGTTACCAATCTTCAAGTCGAAGTAGGCGGCTTTGTCAATTCCCTATTTAACATATCGCTTGAAAATACGAACAATCCAAAAATTGATGCGACGGCTGACATTAATGTTAAAGGGATTGCAAAAGGCCAATTAAAAATGGACAACACCAAAGGTCCATTGATCGGCCAGATTACCTTAGCGGTCGATTACAAATCATTTAGCGGCTCCGCGAATGTTAAATACAATCCCGACGGAAGCGTTGATATCAGTGGAAAGGCCGCTTACAACGCCAATAAACTCTCGGGTACAATTGAGTTTGTAGCGACAGATTTAGAGTCAGCCAACAAATTTGCCAAAGATGCCATTGCTGCCGCGGGCGGCAAAGAAAACGTTCAAAATGCTGCTCCACCCGCAGCAGTACCCGTACCGAAGGCCGGTAAAAAACAACGGGCGCTCGCTGCTACAGGCCAATTGGCATTCAACTTGACGACCTGGTTTGCTGGAACCGTCAATGTCGTCGTGGACGGCAAAGGCGACGTCACGGTTATCGGTAAAATTGCCCCCCCTGCGGAAATAGAGTTATTCAAACAAAAAGACTGGGACAAACAACTCATTAAGTTTGAAGCCAAGGCTTATTATGGCATTCCGCTAGTTGGCAATTTGAATTTATTTGCCAATATCAGCTTGCACGCCCTGGCGAAATTAGGACCGGCTAAGATTTACCAAATCGAAGTTTTAGGTACGTATTCTACCGACCCGGACATTCAAAAGAACATCCAAATCTCGGGATCCATCAATATTTCAGCATACGCTGGACTACGATTGCGCGCAGAAGGTGGGGCAGGTATCGAAATTGTTGCGCACGATCTTAAATTTGGTATTGGGCTGAATGCAGATGTCGGGGTCAAGGCATATGCGGATGCGCGTCCAACGATTGGCTACCGGGATCCTGGGGTATTTTACATCAGCGGGACGTTGGAGATGGTCGCGCAGCCGATGCTAGGCTTGGGCGGCGACTTCTTCATTGAATTGGACAGCCCCTGGTGGTCGCCTGCGCCGGACAAAAAATGGACCTGGCCGCTGTTCTCAAAGGAATGGCCTTTAACTGACCCGATTGGCCTGAGTGCGTCACTCAAAGACTATGTGTTGGGTTCTGGCACAGTCCCAGAGATTGAG
>CAZCUL010000343.1:0-3954 GCA_964501475.1 uncultured Verrucomicrobiota bacterium
GCAAGGCCACGAATGGGATGATTGAATTCGATGTCGAGGTTGACAGCGAAACGATCGCCCATGCTGGCGCGCAATACAAAGGACGGACCCGAGCCAACGCATTTCTGAACATTGCGGCGGGTGAAAAGCAAATTGCGCGGGTCAATTTGCACGGAGCCGTTGAGGGCAGAAACACCCGCTATTACTTCCGCATTTCTCCGTTAGCGGCTAGGTCATCCGAGCTGCAGTTGGGGGTGCATCTCTACGAGAAAAGCGGCAGACCAACCTTCGGCGGCGGTGTCAGCATGCAGATCTACCTGGTGGGGTTTGAGCCAGGAACGGAAACGACGACGAAGCCAAAGTAGTCCTTGAGGCTGTGAGCCAGATGCAAAGCAAACGATTACGCGTCTGCATTGAACATGCATGCCGAATCAGAGCTTCCTCTCGGATTGAGGGAGCGCTCGGCCTTATCGTGAAAGCGCCTTGCTCAATGAGCCTTAACGCGCAAGGGCGGCAGCTTCTCTGCAGCGCAAGCTCCACGCAAACCACGAGAATCTCGCTAAACATGTGGCTGATGCCTCGCATAGTTCACCGGGAAACCCCCGCTCATGCCGCAATTAACGGCGCACAATTTGCAGTCGAATCATTGTTAGGCGGCGTTGAGCGCCATGCGAGCGAGTAGCAATAAAATTCAATGTTTCCAGTTAACCGACGTTAAGATGCAGCCTTTGATTGTTACTCTCTGCCTTGTGTTTGTGTTTGGCCATTTGAGCGCGCAGACGAATGTCTGGCAGCCGTCGCGGGGACACACGCAAATACCGGTATGGCCAGGAGCGGTTCCCGATGCCGGCACGCAGCCGACCAATGGGCCGGAAGGTGTTCTGACCCGGCGGACAAAAGACGGGCTACGGTGGGTTGCCGCGATCAATGTGACACAACCGACGATGACAGTCTATTCGCCCAAGGGGACGAATACGGGCGTGGCGGTTATAGTATTGCCCGGCGGCGGTTACATGAGCCTGGCCATGGATCTTGAGGGAACGGAGATTTGCGACTGGCTGACGAGCAGAGGGATTACGGCGGTGCTCTTGAAGTATCGCGTGCCGGTCAACAAAGAGGGAGTGTATGAGGAGTCGCGGGCAGCTTTGCAGGATGCACAGCGGACGCTGGGGCTGGTGCGCTTTCGCGCCGCTGAGTGGCGTATCGATCCGCGGAAGATCGGAGTAATCGGCTTTTCAGCCGGGGGACACCTGGTGGCGGCAACGAGCACGCGTTTTGAAAAACGGACGTATCCTGGGGTGGACGCGGCGGACAAGGAAAGCTGTCGGCCGGATTTTGCATAGCGCTTTATCCCGGACACCTGTTGAGGCGCGCGGGACCTTTGAAGTTGAATCCGAATGTTCCCGTAACAAGCAATACGCCGCCGACATTTTTGGTGCATGCACAGGATGACCTGGTAGACCCCGTATTCCAATCGGTGGTCTATTACATAGCGCTGAAGAACGCGAGAGTGCCGGTGGAGATGCACTTGTATGCGCAGGGCGGACACGCGTTTGGCTTGCGGCGCCCAGAGTTTCCGGTTGCGGAGTGGCCGCGGTTGGTCGAGAAGTGGCTCGGAACAATTGGGATGATCTCGAAGTAGGTGCTCACGAAGATGATACAGCACAAGCGCGTTCCGCAATCGTCCGGTGTGAGCGAGTTCAGCCGGAGTGGTAGCTGGTGGAACGTCCTGACTGGTCGAAGATCGAACCCGTACACGGGACGAAGCTATTCAGTTGAGACTGACGAGATCTCATCCTGATGCCGCGGCGCACCTGCAGAATGAACGCGTCGGAAACAATGTTTGAATTGCCGGCCATGAATCCTTGGTTCGCAAAGGCAGCCATTCTTGCGGGTATCATCGGAATGGCGATAGTCCGCGCTCCGCACATCCGGCGCAGCACCGCGATCAAGGTGGTATCCAGGCAAAAGAGCGTGCTGGACAACCTCTTGGTGAGGCTCGTCCCGATAGGATTGTTCCTCCCGCTGATTTGGATTCCGACGCACGCACTTTTGTTTGCGGAGTACTCCCTGTGGCCGATTCCGTTCGGCGCCGGGGTCGTCTGTCTCATGATTGGGCTGTGGTTGCTCCATCGATCACATGTGGACCTGGGAACAAACTGGTCCAACACGCTCGAAGTCCGAGAAGAACACCAGCTCGTCACCAATGGCATCGATC
The DNA here is from genome assembly GCA_964501475.1 of uncultured Verrucomicrobiota bacterium. Classification (GTDB taxonomy): domain Bacteria; phylum Verrucomicrobiota; class Verrucomicrobiia; order Limisphaerales; family CAZCUL01; genus CAZCUL01. The sequence goes on from CAZCUL010000343.1 coordinate 2,198, forward strand.
GACGTGTGTGTCACCCGATGTATCTCGCTCTATTGCTCTATTCGCTGGGTCAGGCGCTTGTTGTTCCCAATTGGGTGGCGGGGCCGATCTTCTTCGTCGCGTTTGCACTCCTCGTCGCTTTGCGCATCACGCCGGAGGACCGGATGATGCTCGGTCAGTTTGGGGAGGCCTACGATGCCTACAGAGCGCGGACCAAGCGACTTGTGCCCGGTGTCTGGTAATCCGTTTGAGCCTGATCGCACAGTGGAGAAACGAGCGTGAGAATCCTGGTCACTGGAAGTGCTGGTCATCTGGGCGAGGCGTTGGTTCGCACGTTGAAGAGCACAAATCACGAGGTCATCGGGGTTGACATTGTTTCATCTGACTTCACAAGCGTTGTCGGCTCCATCACAGACCGGGACCACACCAAGCGGTGCATGAAAGGCGTGGGCGCCGTGTTTCATACGGCAACGCTGCACAAGCCTCACCTTGTCACTCACAGCCGCCAGAGCTTTATCGACACCAATGTCACAGGCACACTCAATCTCCTGGAAGAAGCTGTGTCCGCTGGAGTCGGCGCATTTGTCTTCACCAGCTCGACCAGTGCCTTCGGCGGCGCGCTGACACCGCCGCCGGATGCTCCGGCCGCCTGGGTGACCGAGGACGTGACGCCTGTTCCCAAGAACATTTACGGCGTGACGAAGATCGCGGCGGAGAATCTTTGCGAGTTGCTTCACAAGAATCACCGGCTCGCTTGCCTCGTCCTGAGAACATCGCGCTTCTTTCCAGAAGAGGACGATCACAAAGAAGTGAGGCAGACTTTCGCCGACGGCAACATCAAGGCGAACGAATTCCTCTACCGGCGTGTGGACATTGAGGACGTCGTGAGCGCTCATTTGCTTGCTCTTGAGAAGGTTTCTTCCATTGGCTTTGGTAGGTACATCGTCAGCGCGACGTCTCCTTTCATGCGCGAAGATTTGGTCGACTTGCGTGCGAACGCGCCGCTGGTTCTGAAACGCAGAGTCCCGGCCTACGAGGCGGAGTATGCGCGTCGCGGTTGGAAGATGTTTCCCGGCATCGAAAGGATTTATGTCAATGAACGAGCAAGGAACGGTCTGGGCTGGTGCCCTCGATATGATTTTGCCCATGTGCTCGGCTGCCTGAAGGCGGGGAAAGACCCGCGCAGCCCGCTGTCGCGTGCCGTGGGATCAAAGGGATACCATCCGCAAAAGTTTGCCGATGGCCCGTATCCCGTGGAGTGAGAGAGGCTCATGGCACAGCCCAGACGAAAACGCTGCAATAGCTGCAAGAAGCTTCTCGGCAGAGAGAGCTTCAACCAGAATTTGCGAAGCGAAGACGGCCTTGCAGCCATGTGCCGTGCCTGTGTCAATCGGCGGCGAAGGGAACTGCATCAGCAACGTGAACGAAAACTGAAACCAGGCTTGGTGCGCATCGTGGAAGCGGCCAAGTGCGGGCTGCTGAATGCGCTCAAAAACCGGAAAAATCTGGACCCTCAGCAATTAGATCATCTGCTCTGGAAAACGGTTGAGGACTTTCACACCATCAAGAAACGACCGGAGCATGTTTCCTTGGCTCGGTGGCTGATTCAGAGCGGCGCGCGTCTTCATTGGTCGATGATTTGCGAGGCGGCACGGGGCGGACACCAGGGTCTCATCGATGTGCTCCAGGAAAGCGGCGTTGAGGCCAATGTCTTCGTGGTCGCTGCCCTCGGCGACGAGCCGGCCCTGTCCCGCTTGCTCGCCGGGGATCGTCAGCAG
>CAZCUL010000344.1:0-10977 GCA_964501475.1 uncultured Verrucomicrobiota bacterium
TTCTTGAACCGGAAGATCAAGCCGTCAAGACCGCGTGAGCATATTGCGCAAGGCGCTTGTGGTTGAGTCCATGCCCCACCGATCCGCCCTTTTCGTGTAGGACCACTCGGAGCGCATTTCTGTCGTGTTCACCAGCCAGAGCCCGCGCCTCTGGTTGCTCCGCGCAACATCGTGCCGGCGGGCGAAAAGGCTTCTAAGGAGTTAGCGCCCACCGTCACTCAGTTGCTGACATTTCTGGCACGCAGTGAGTTTTGGCTTTTCGGCAAGCTCCCCGTCAGCCCTGAGCTTGTCGAAGGGCTGGTGCTCCGCTGCCCGGCGGCGCGGGCACGGGCGGGGCGTTTCGTTCGGAGCAGGACTGCTCTGAGGCGAAGAGAGCAGTCCAGCTCCTTTAAGAACGAAACGCAAAACATGAACACGACAGAGAACCTCACCTCCACTGGATGCCCCGCAATCCCTCCGCAACCGATCAACAAAGTTATCAAGACGATCAAATTCCCTGCTCCGCAGGAATGGAAAATCGTTTCACTTCGAGAATGTCCGACACCCGAGACCATGCAACAGTGCGAAACGCCGGACCAGGTCGCAGAGGTCACAGGCTCGTGACCGCGGCGGCTCAAGGAATTAGCAGATCAGAGTCTCTTTAGCTCGAACCTTAAGGGCTGTTTACATCCTTCTAATAGGACGCGGTAATATAGTCCGGTAAATGGCCAAGACCGACAGGCCAAAGCGGGACACACGCGCACCTTGAAATCCCGCCACACTGAGTTTCGCAGGTGGGCCAGCGTCCGTATCCCGCCAATCACGAGGCGCGAATGAAGATGTCCAACCACGGTCTGGGCGATCTGGCTGAATCGGTTTCGGACGGCCTCTTCCTGACCGAGCGATTCGAGCGCCGCAGGATCATGACAGAAGAGGAGCACCCGACAATTCGCGGGCAATTCTCTGAAGGCGCGGCAGATATGATCTAAATGCTCTTCGCGTAACTGGTGCCAGATGTTGCGCTCCTGAGGCAGGAGTTGAGTGTGGAGTAGGTCCAGGGCCAACAACGAAGAGGTAACACCGATAAGCACATACGGTCCAGCCGCTGTTTGCCAAAACGGCTGAAGCTTTAAGTCGTTGATACATCGAAACCAACTGGAGAGTCGTGGTCCTCCGGGACCACCGAAAAGGCTTCCTCGACCTAACTCGTGATCGCCGATGGTTGCTTGGAAACTGGTCGCGAATACTTTGCGCAACTGGGCCAAACATTCTTTCGCACTCATCATCGCTGCATCATCGCTCACGCCAACAAAAGCTGTGTCACAAGAGAAATCGCCGTTGGCGACCACGATGTCGGCGTCCTCCGCACTCCGCACAAACTCATTGAACATCCAATTGTTGCGGGTGAGTTCGCCAAGCCAGAGGCGGCGGAACGTCCGTGCCAGTGGGCGTAGCCAGCGACGCGGGACGACTACTCCTTCAGGATCCGCGCGCTCGAGCTCGACTGCCGAAGCATAATGGATGTCCGAAATAATCAGTAGGGAGGCTGCGGCTTTCATTTCGGACTTAACCGAAGAATCCTGGCGAGACTGGGGGGTGCGACGGGGAGGCACGTCGGCGGATGGCCACTTGGGGGGCCGTGCTTGCAACATCCTTCGCAGGGAAGCGAGAAAGGCGATCAAGTTCGGTGCTCCGGTGATCGAGCCAAAAGCAAACGGTGCCTCGGATGCTCTCGCGCCCACGGCAAGGTGGAACCCCAAAAAAGCCCGCAGTCTGTGGACCGCCGCGTGTGTAAGATTTCATCGACGGCAAGTCGGGGAAGAAGTATTGAAACACGTCTCGCCCTTCATCGATGACGAGCACATCGCGCGCACCCAGTGAGCAAAGCACTTCTGACGCTTCGAAGAGAGTATAACCCCGGTTTTGGTCAAAGGAATGTCCCCACGCCAGTGAGAATAAATCACCGTCTCGCTTGACGTCCAGCATGCTGTGGGACTGCCCATGCCTCAATTCATGAAGTGAGCCGATGCCAACCAGCGTGCAAGGATATTGCGCGGCTTTCGGGAACCAGACAAGTTTGGGGTTGGACGGATCGAGGAACTCCCAGGTGAAATCTCCCTTTTTAGTCACTTGATCGCGGCTTGGCTCGGGATTGTACTCCCAGGCCAATAGACAGGTGGTAATCCAATCAATCGGGGCACCGAGCGCGGACAACTCCATCTCGACAGGATGCTCGCAGGCCGCGCTAAACAGATCAGGGTTTTTTATGAAGACCGACTCGCCTAGCCAAATGTCATGCACCTGCGGGGAGCCGAACAGAGTGCGTTGGACTCGTTCGGTGGGGACACTTATAGGATCATTAGGAGGGTCGAACCCAGGGCAGTTAAGGTCTTGCACAGCTGCGGGCAAACCTTGAAGCTTGAAAACCTCCTTGGCTCGCTTGCGCATTTTTCCGATATCGATCTTCTTTTCCTCGATCCAGCAGGGATCGGGATTTAGGTTGGGCATGTTGACAAGGTGGCGCCGATCTGAGAACAGGTGAGCGATTTCCCGTGGCTCCACAACATGACCATCCCTAGCTATGCATGGCCCGGTCAATGCGTATTCGATGCTGTCACCGATAAAATGCGGCTTGCTCGTGCTGATGAGCTTTACTTTCTGGTGAGGGGAACTGAACTGGTTGAATCGTACGCGTGCTATGGCAAGCCTGCCCGCTGTTTGCAAGCCTTCAGCGCATAGGTTCTCGATCAAGCAGTCACAGTTGGGCTTGAATGACAAGAGGCAGGTGTATTCCCGTTCTTCGATTGGTTCCCCGTCCGACTTGACGATTCGGCCCCGACCATCCGGTGCAAGCTGGTACGCGAGTTTCCCGTAATTCATGCCGATGTCTCCGGCACCTTGAACAATGATTTGACTGGGGGAGGTGCACCTTGCAACCAGCGCCAATTCATGCTTCAAGAGATGAACAGATGCTTTGATGGCCGCGAAGAATGTGACCATGGTACGTCGAATGGCATTCTCGTCCGGTGCTCGGCGCGGCCTAAATAATCTGAGATCGGGTTCCCGCAGCCACTTTTCGATTTCATCGCAGAAGACCTTGACCGAAGTCGAACCGACCTTCCGCTCAAATTCGCGTCTGGGATTCTTTAGAGTCCAAATCAATTCCGCCAAGGCGCCTATCAACGCAGAATCACCCGCGAGCTTTCGCGCGACGTCAGTCTTAACGCCACGATCGACAAGCGATGCGTCAAGTCTCGTTCGAAATCGCGCAAAGAGCGTTTTCGCTCTGGCGCACCTGGCGTGGGAACTCAATTGGCTCAAGAATTCGCGGCGCGCCAATTGCGCCGTTTCCGCGTCGGCGTCGGCCAGCCATGCAACCACGCTTCGGAACAGTCTCGCAAGGTGTTCGGCGGAGGTTTGTAGGCTGATATGATCACAGCCCAAGCGCTGCTCGTCTGGATCGGTGGTGTAGAGGTCTCCTAGGTCTGCCAACTCCGGCACACGCATGGACGGGGGAGCTGCGCCGGTGCGGCGAATCATGGGCAAGTCTCTCTCGGGGATTTGCAAGTTCGATTGAATGAGGCCGTCCTGGGAGCAGAGAACGAGCACACTGCGAGACAGCGCTTGTTCCGGCGGCTGTGATGCAAATGGGTTACCCAAGAGAAAGCGCCGGACGCTATCGGGCCGGGTGCTTCGGCTGATCAGATCAGTTACAGACTTTCGTGCTTGGCTGTTTTTTGCCTTTGGTTGACGGCTCATGCAGATATAAATTAGCGCTACCTCAACGTTATTCTCGTGCCGCGCGGCGAAACAGGTCAATCAAGCGGAAATCCGACTGGAACATCCGAGACCGCACCACCACCGGGGCTATGGGGCCAAGCCGTTGCGTTAGGGCGCACTTTAGTGCTTGCAAAAACGGATCCGTGGCGCGACCACGCCCGAAGGCCGTGCCGCCGAAGCCTCCTAGCACGAGCCTCTGGCTGGCGGGTCGAAGAATGCCGCTTCCGTCAATCCGTGCCGCATTATCCAAAAAGGCCGTCAGCATGGCTGCAAAATCGTGGGCGACATCCTCGACAAAACTGTGGACTAGCACTGTTGCGGGACGCTTCGGCGAATCACTATCTTCGGCCAGGTGCTGCCGCATCCATTCGAAAAGTGGGGCTGCCAGAGCGTTCAAGCCCGGCCGCAGCGATGTCAGCGTCTCGCTCCATGAAGATTTGGCACTCACGCACCGATCGAGCAAATCTCCGAAGTCCAGCGAGGTTCGCGATCCATTTTCGCCAAGGATCAAGGTTCGTCGAATCATCGACCAGATGCTTGCACGCTGCCGGAAGGTCAGGCCGGGAACGGTGTTTAGATGATTGTCGTGCCAGCCGTTCTGCGCCAGTCGGAGAAAGCGCAGCACAATAGCCGTTGTGGAGAGACAGTCGCTTAGTCGAATCCACTCAGACTCGGCGCCAGGGACCGGACAGGGAACATCGAACTTTCCGTTACGAATTAACTCCAGAGCCCCTTCCAATTTCCAAGTCTTATCCAATAGCCACTCGCGCGTGCGCGAGTTGAACCAGAGAAGTCGCCCAATATGAGCCGTCATCAGCACGGCGCCATCTTCGTAGAGGTCAATGCCCTCAACAATCTGGCCGTCCTTCACCAAGACGGAACAAATGCCAGAGCCGATATTCCAGAGCATCGCGCTTTCGTGGGTTCCAGCTCTGGGTAAACCGCCCATAAGCCCGCTCATCTCGGCAAGAGCATCGGCGCGCGCATCGAAGAGCACTTTCGTTCGGGACGCATCAAGTTGCAGGCGTCCGGCGTGAACTTGGACCATGGCCGCAAGTTCGTGCGCGGTCAATTTCTGGCAGCCGAGCACGCTTGAATGCATTGTTGCAGTCGTGGGATCCACCAAGCCCGGCCAGGAAATCCCCAGAAGCCGAACGGCCGCTGCGGTCTTGTGGACGTTGTCGAGAAACGCGGCCAGCCGCTCCGAGAGAGCCTTAATTCGGCTATCCCACCATTGCCACCATTGGCCATCTCTAGCCGGTGAATTGCTGATCAATTCCGGCAGCACCTGGTGCCACAAGTGGCGTTTGGTGGCCCTATCTCCCGGCTTGCCGGAATCATAAATGAATTGGAAATGAGTTCCTCCCACTACTACGACAACCGCGGGTTGGCTCGGAGAAAGCCGTATCCATGTGCGCAGGCAGATGGCGTCGGAATAGCCGTCCGTCTCGATTCGAATTGACTCAGGGTCCCGCGGTCGAACTGGGAACAACGCAGTGTGCAACTCCGGCAGTTCAGTCAGAACCCGTTTGTGCGGACCGTCATCGCGAGTTAGACGGACCTTGCCCGCGGCGCAGAGGACAACCACACCCCGGTCGGCAAATTCGTTGGCCGCTCCGAGTGGCACACCATCGCCTTTGAGTCTGGACGGCGGCAACACCTCCAATTCAATGTTGTCGAAGCGAAGCGGAGGGCTCAGGGGTCCAAGCTTCTGAATCTCCTCCGGTGGGTAGATGGCGGAAGGCTCGTTCTGTTCATCGAAAAAACTGTCCTGGGACAGTGCCACGGCGGCCAAGGTATAATGCGTCTCCCGGCCTGGCGTGGCGAATTCCCGCCCGTGATCGTGGATGCGAAACGTATTATCGGAGCGATGGCTTAACTCGACGGTCAGCAAACCGGGACCGGCGGCATGAACAACGCCTGGCTTGACGTGTAGGATCGATCCCGGTTTGAGTTCCAGCGGGCGGTGAAAGTAAGCCAGTAGCGGCGAGTCCAGCTCATGGTACAAACTCCGGATCAGTTGGTCTCGATCTTCGAGATCGATCCCATCCGCCGGATCTCCCGCTCCGGTCTTTTTTATGGATTCTGCGAGGGCTTGCATTGCCAAGATAAGCACAATTCCGCGCAGCACTTGGCTGTTCGTAAACAACCTGCAGTCCTTGCGCAACTTCAACACTACGGGTAAGTGGTACCGGATAAGTGATTCAAAGCGGTTTCGGTAGGTAGCTCCTAACTTCCTGCGCGTAGTCCGTTTCAGGTCAGCGAACTCGTCCCACTTCAAGAACCCTTCGAGCTCTGCCGTTGACGTCCGCAAGATTGCTTGCTCGCTCACGGGGTCGTCTATGTCGATGCTCGATAGATCTCTTTGCAAACGTCCATTCTCAATCCCTAGAAAATGTGGTGCTCCGATCCCTGGCCAGTCATTGCGAATCACATAAAAAACCTCGGCCTTCCCTTCAGTGTCTTTGATACGCCGCAGTTCGTGGTAGAGTTCATTCAGCGCCTGGTTCCGTTCCTTCGGCTCCCCGGCCACGCTCGACTGCTCAATGTAAGTTTTGATCGTCCGATGAAGGTCAAGCCCACTCGCCTCGCGTCGCAACAAGCGGGCAAGATGTTCGGCAGTCCGCCCGTCCGGATGGAGCTGGATGGAAAGCCAGTCATTAGAATCCAGTAGTTTGACCGAGATTGCCGGGTCGCTGGGTGTCAGCGTGCCCAGAATAGGTAGGCTTTCCAGCGCGTTTTGGCAGAAGCCGGAAACCCCGAAGGCGTCGATGTACAATTCCTTTGCCTCGGAGGGAGGTGGATCTTCCGCTGGCGAATTCTTTTTGGTGCCAAGCCGCTGAGAAGCCCAAGGTGCGTGACTAAAACTGGGGGTCAGAACCAACGGGCCCTGGAGGTCCGCCTGCGCAAAGCGCGTCCATTTCGCTGCAAAGTCGACGAATTGAGAATCGTACAATTCGTTGATTCGGTCGTGCGTTGTGATGGTCAGATCACTTTCTCGTTTGAGCGCGAAAAAGCGGCGCGTTCCTTCCACGCCAACAGCCGTCCAATGCCGCGCCAATTGCGGCAGCATCGTAGTCAAATCGAGGTCGCGCTCCAATCGGGTTCTCTCGGGCAGTCCAGGAGCCAAGGCGCGCTTGCGCTCGATAAACGGTGTCCGCCGGATTGCAGGCAGATTCGCCAGTAAGGACTGCAAGTGGACAAGAACGCTACCCGTGCTGATCCAAGTTTGCCGTGAGCCACCTCGGCAGAGGATGGCATCGCGTCCTCGCCCATGCTGCACCAAAGGAAGAACGTATTCAGGTTTGATCAGGCAAATGGCGCCCGTCGCCAAATCCTTGACATAGCAGCTCCCACTCGGGTCTGCGCTCGGCTGTTGAGTCAACTCGAAGAGCAGGCATCGATCCTGGCTGCGTTGCTGTCGCGCAGCAGCGGCCAGTTCACAAACCTTGCCGTTAATGTTCCGTCCGATGTTATTGTAGTTGGTGAAGTAGATGAACGCATTGCGATCGGGCTTTTGGCCAAAGGTCCGACTGTGCGCTAGTTCACCGAATAGATCCAGAACATCGAAGTGCCCGGCTGGATAATAATCATACGGCTGTAGGCCATCGCGGGTGCCAGGTTCTACGAAGGTTATGTTTTGAGCTAGATACCGAACTTGTATCTTTCTGCGGCCTCGATTCCACAATCTTGGAAACTCTTGCTGAAGCCGTGCCACCTCCCGGCGCACACTGGCTTCCGTCCACGGCGAGACTATCAGCAGCAATTCCGGCTCAAAGACACGCGAACTAGGATCATGCTGATCTCGGAGATAATCCACAATCTTGAGTCCCAGAAGACTGATGCTGATCGCACGCTGGGGCTGAGTATGAGCAGACCCTTGCTCAACCGGAGGGCCCACTTTCGGTGCCAAGAGGAACCGCTGGCTGGCCTTGAGTTCTCCACCGGACGGATCGGAGAATAAGCCACACCCAATGGCGAGATGTATCTTCGGGGTTGCGCCCCAGTCTGCGTCCACTATAGGTGAATCCTCAGGCAGTATTGCCGCAGGAACCGTTGGAATAAATCTGCGCACCTGGGACTCGCGCCGCGGCCCGCTCCGATGCGGCAAGATTATCCGATGCGGATAAACTGAAGTCTCCGTTCGTGTCGGGGCGCGGCCGTCGATGTGATGCAAGGCAGCATCTTGTAAAGTGAACACCAGCGCCTTTTCCGCCGACCCAGTATCGCCGGCTATCATCGTCAACTCGCTCAACCGCTGGCCGAGCGTGGAAAGTAAGTCATGCCGGGCTTGGGGATGCCGGAGAAGCAGCGGCTTGATGACGCGCCGTTCGTACTCTCCAAGCGTTGGCAGCAGGGCGTTCCCCCAAGCCGATCGATCCAGGCGAACTATAAGCCTATGTCCAAATAGGCGGAATTCCACGTGCAGCCGGGGGAGCGCGGCGTTCGTCACCTCGTAATAGATCTGCCAGCCGACCTGCGGGGCAAACGCGTTCAGTGGGCAACCGTGGGCGAAAGCAAGGACCTCGAACCCTCTGCCCGTCTGGTTTCTGAACGTATGTGGTAGACTCTCCTCGAAGGTGGCCCACCGAATTCCGTCTGGATCGGTCCAACCCTGCGCGCTCCTGATTTCGTTCTCAATCCAAGCCGATGTCCAAATCACCGGATTTTCAGCCTTGGCACAATCCCTACCTGCGGCGTGCTGTGCCTTTAATGATTTGGACACAGGTCGAGCCACCAGCAATGCGCAGTACTCACGGAGCCCTTCGACGTGGGACGGGTCCCATGTCAACAGCATGATTTGGCGAGGCAAGCATCCTGCGCCCTCAAGCAATCCTGTGATGCCGCGCGGTGCCCCGAGGAGAAACGGACAACCCGCCAGCCATGCAATGGCTGTAGCTGCTTGCCCGTTCCGCAGCGGCTCAATGTTCAGGTGATGTTGCGACCCTCCATCGGCCTTCCATGGATTTGCCGCCGGCGGGTTGGCAGAAGCCCTCGGACGGGGACGGCTGGAGGCGAGGAGTTCGCATTCCTTTGCCAGCAGCGTCCGCTTTTTCCACAAGCCAATGTGGGTATTCCAGCTCTTGGTGTTGGGCATAATCTATTCTTGTTAACGTACCGCCCTCTCGCCTATGGCATGCGCTGACGCAAGAGTTGCGTCGGTCGTCCGTAGCAGCCTTCTCAACCAGCGTTCGACCGCAGTTGGCCCGACGCCACCTCCGGGCAAGACGGTCGGGGGCAACGATGACTGTCCGTTCCCGAAATCCACTCGCACTAGTCCTTTCACGTTCTGGGTCGTGACGTCATTGCCGGCTCCGACGAACTCGTCGGCCAAATAGAATGCACGTTCGCGCGGAGCCAGGCTGGCTACGATTCGTTCCAATACCGTCTGCTTAGTGGTCTGACGTCGTGCGATGACGACGCTGGTCTGGCCGGCCACCCCGGCTCGCAAGTTGGGGAGCCCGCGTCGGTGCAAGAGCGTTTCCAGCCGCTGGGCTAGGCGCAGGCGCGCTGTCGGCAGGGCCTCGACTTTAAACACACAAAGAGCTTCTTCCTGCCATTGGGCAGCCTCGATCAGCCGTGAACGAGTGGACGCCAACAATCGATCGAGATCCTCGCGTATCACGCGCTCCACGCCCCCTTTCTCCCGCTTCGACACACGCGTGCGGCGCTGCTGACCCGGCTCTGCGCCCGGCCGCCCAGTGGATCCCAAACGCCATTCGTTTGCACCCTCGCAGGTGAAGATACGGAAGGCATCCCGGCGCGTCGCTTTCTCAGTGATCTTGGGCATTAGCGAATGCAAAAGCCGACTATGAACATTAGGAAAAGGCTGGCCGGTGAGGATAGCGAGCCGCCAACCGGAATCGATCAAACCAAGAAGAACGGAGGCTACTGAACGAGATACCGGGCGCTGGCGTTCCGCTAGTGTGCCATCCAGGTCGCAAACCAGTATCCCGCGCCTCTCCTGCATCTCTAGGTACCTTCGCTTCAATTTGCGTCGGTGCGCACGCGGATGGCAGTCAGAGAGAAGAGAGGGAATGTGCATAAATAATTCTTCGTTTGCGGTTGTTTCCACCCGCGTTGCGTCGTTTTCGCGAATCATAGGATTGTCTAATCTGACACTTGTGCGCCATCGAGAGCGAGAAGGACCCGCGCGGTGGTTTCATCGGTAACCAAATCGGTGATAAGAGCATTGAGCAAGGCGGCCCGGATCGCGGCCGCTTTGGCGCCACGTTTTCCCCCGGCGATTGCCAAGACACGTGCGCCGGCAAGGACGCGTGCCCGAAGGGTGCCGAGCGATATGCCTATCGCCCGCAGGTTGGTCTGACGAATCGTTTCTGTGTCCTTAGAGCGCTGTTCCCACCCTTCGATGGGTTCCTCTGCCTGGCCGCGGATCAAGCGGCAGACGATATCGCCGCACGCGCCTTCCCGCTTCAACGCGGCCACCCTGCTGGCATTAGGGAGATAGCCCGAACTCAACGCCCACGCGCCATCCTCAAGGCCGCCGATTCCAATCAAGGCCAGGTCGAGATGCTGATAAGCGAGGCGCGCCTGTTGGAAGGTAAGATCGCTTTCTATAAAATGCCAGATCGCCTTCAAACCCGACTGCTTGACCTCCGCCGCTACCGCAGCGCTGATGTAAGCCGGCAGCGTGATGAGAGAGGGGACGCGCCGTGAGCGGAACAGCAGACTCAGTCGCTCGGCCAGAATATCGGGATAATATTCCGACCCGAGCTCGTGGGACACACTGCGCCCCACGCCGCCCTGCAAAGGGACAACCGCCAGTTGTGACATTTCCGGAAGGGACATTTCGGCAAGGCAGGAAACCACGCCACCTGAGCCGCGACCCCAGGCAATGCCAAGCGTCGTCTGTTGTTCGCGCTCACGTTGCGAAAGCAGATCAAGCAGGAGGCGTGCGCCTTCGATGCTCATCATCCTCATCACGTGCTCGCCGATTTCGCCCGTGCTGGTCCGCACGCTCTTTCTGCGCACTTGGTTTTCTCCGTCCCGTGCGTGGACAGCTTTAACTACAACAAACCCTTCTCGGCGGAGCGGCACCTGTTTCACCTCACCTCGCGGTCTCTCCGAGAACAATTGAAATAATTGTTTCTCCAGTTCCAAGGCCCGCACGGTCGCTTGAACCGCGTGCTCCAACTCGTGCGGAAGCTGCAGTTGAACCTTCTGCTGAATCCAATTGTTCTCCTCGGCCTGCGTCAG
>CAZCUL010000345.1:0-3431 GCA_964501475.1 uncultured Verrucomicrobiota bacterium
GGTCATCAGCAGCGCCAACGCATCAGCAATGGAATCTTCTTGAAAGGGATCAAACAGGATGGCCGCTTCGCCCGCAACTTCCGGCAGACTGGCCGCATTGGAACAGGCCACGGGCAGCCCCATTTTGATGGCCTCCAAAACCGGCAACCCAAACCCTTCATAATAGGAGGCAAGGGCAAAGGCGCGCGCCTTGCGGTAGAGCAATTTCAAGTCGCTGGTAGGGACGAAGCCCAGGAACTTTAGGTGAGGATTGTGATTGAACTTGCGCTGGAAATAGTCCGAGTGGTGGCCGACCAAGACCGCTTCGTATTTGAGGCCGTGAGCTTGATTGAAGCCGAGGAAGCCGTTAACCAACCTTTCGACGTTCTTGTGCGGCGCCATGGTCGATACGCTGATGAGATAGGGGCGTTGAATTCCATACTTCTGCTTGATGCTGGCTTCCTGGGTTGTCCCGGCGTCCGGAGCCTCATTCTCATAGGGCGCCTCCAAGGTGACAAAAACCTTTTCCGCCGGGATGTCCAGGTGCCTGACGATCTGCCTTTTCGAGAACGCCGAAACCGCAAGGACGGCCTGGCACTGCCGCGCGCCGCGAGGCACGAGCGCTTCGTAGATCATGCGAATTGGCCACGGCAACGTCCACGGAACGTCCTTAAACTGCGTGTCATGGATCGTTACCACGGTGGGAAGGCCCCGAAATACGGGCGAAAAGTAGCCCGGGCAAAACAGAACGTCACAGTCATGCCGGGCGGCTTTGCGGGACAAGACCAGTTGTTGATAAACGATGCGCGTGACGCGGTTGTCGCCGGCAATGGGGCAGACGACGCGTTTCGCCGGATTGATATCGCGGAACACCGATTCGTTCGCCCGCGTGGTGAACAGCGTAAGTTGGAGGTCCTTTTGGGCAAGCTCGCGCAACAGGCTGTGGATGTAAACAAAGGTCCCGCGGTTGCGTTGGGGATGCACAAACAGCAGATCGACGCCGACGTTGATTCTCGTATTTTCCATATAACAGTTCCTCAAGCGGGTGCTTGTCAGTTCACGCTTCTTTTCTCAAATCTCAACCTTGGCTCTTTGGATTACGGTGGGTAGCGCTCGGCTCTTCCAATCGGAGAGGTTCAAGAGGGCGAAGATTCCTGCGAAGATCACCAGGGTGCCAATGCCACCGTAGAGCGGAGCCAAGGCGCAGTAGGTTTTGAACATAAAGCCTGCGGTGAAGGCAATCAGGCCCTTGATAACCACCGAGCCAATCTCCCCCGGCAATCTGAGCTGCAAACGTCGCCAGCAGTAAATCCCCCGGCAGAGGGAGAGACCGGTTACCGCCATCGTGGTTGCCAAGGCAACGCCACTCGATCCCGCCAGCTTGCCAAATAAGATTCCGGCCCCAATCATCACGGCACCGAATACGGCGGTCAGGAGCAACTCCACCCTGGCATGTCCACTGGCGATGAGAGCGGAGGAGTTGACCCCGAGCATACCCACCAACAACTGGCCGACTACCAGAACTAACAGGATGATCCCGGCCTCCGAATAATTTGCTCCAAAGACCGCCAGGATTTGATCGTGTAACAGGATAATCAGCAGCCCGATGAACAGTGAAAGCTTGCCCAGCAGGACCGAGCTCCGCGCGTAATGATGTTGCAGTTCGCTGCGTTCGGTGTGGCGCACACTTTTCGCGAACGGCGCGGCCGTCGCGATGATGGCGGCGTTGCTTGCCAGCGCCACCAGAGAGGCGATTCGGGCGCCCACGGCGTAAAGACCGGCTTCATGGTCACTGCAAAACCGTCCGACGAGGATCAGATCGAGGAACGGTTGCTCGATGACGAATTGAAAGACGCACACAAAGGCCAGGCAACCCGAGAACCGGTGCCATCCCCGCACTTCCTCGAAATTCAACTTCGTCACCCGAAATCCGAAACGCCGGACCAAAAATAACAGCGGGATGAGGGCGCCGAGACCAAAGGAAATAAGACGGGCGAGGTAAGCTTCGTGCAGGGTCAGATTCGATTTCGAAAGGATCAGCAAAGCGACCAGGAAGCTGCAACTGACGCACAGGTAATAGGAGATGTTTCGCAAGGTTAAGCAGCCCAACCCGCGAAGAATGGCGTTGCCCATCAGCATGAGCATGGTTACGGGAATCAGCCAGATCAACATCCGCAGTCCGGAGGAAAAGCCCTGGATTCCAAAGACCCGGGTCTCCAAGAAACGCGCACCCAGCCAGAAGACGCACCCGAAGGCCGTCCCCAACACAAGACTGAAGGCGAGTGCGTAACAGATTAATGTCCGGGTCTTTCCAAGCTCTTCGCTCCCATACTGGGGCAGGAGATAGGAAACGGCCTCATCCATTCCCATCTTGGCTACCATCGCGGAGAAGATCACCAGTGAAGTTAAAAGTTGAAATTGTCCGAACTCGCCCGGTGACAGCGTGCGGGTCAACAGAATGGCCGAAAGAAAAGTCAATCCCTGGAACACCACCATGCCTGTGCACGTTTGCAGGATGACGGTAGCCAGCGTCAGAGACCGTTTCTTAAGATTCTCATCGGGGTGCCTAGGCTGGTTCTCGTCAGTCGGCATCAAGTTAGGTCCCATCACGGTTCATCACTGCTACGACTCCATACAATTGCTGGAGGGCTGCCATCTCACTGGGAGGTTATAGCGCTCCCGGCTGAGCATTCTGGAGAGCAAGCGGATGAAACCAAAAATCAGGAACAGATAGAAAAAGACAATCCCGGTCCCGATCATGCGGTGAAGGCTCAATTGGAAAATGAACAGGATGTTACAATAAACAAGCACGGAAAAGACATTGTACCCGCACCGCTGCATGAACAGATAGGCAAGCTTGTATATGGCGCCTAAAAGAAAGGCGCCGAGGATAACGCCTGGAACCAAGAAATTGGCATACATGATTCCCAAAGTTTCCGGTGGCCAGGAGGATTTAAACAAACCGTCATAAGGCTCCGGAGGATCAACTTCCCCACCTTCTACGATCGTTCGAATGTAAAACCCTTCGTCCACAGGGGATTTTTCCGGACACCAGGAACGGGGCAGCAAAGCCGTCTTCACGCCCAAATAACTTCGTCCGTACCACGCGTTTTCCACGCTAAAGTGGTTCACGATGAAAACATAAGTGTGAACATAGCTGGTATGATGTACGAATTGGGCGATCAATTCCTTGATCCCTGTGGCGAGGCCCATACCGGCCTTTTTAAGTTTTTCCGGATTCCGAAGGTTTGCCATGAAAACAAAGTAAGGAATCAAAATCACCGTTACTCCGGCGAACAGGGCGATGGGGAATCTCTTGAACCGGCCCACACTGTGATGCCAAACGATCACCCCGAATAGCAACAGATGGGTCATATATTTTCTCGCCCCGAAGCTCGAGACCAGCAAGCATCCAGCAGCTACGCACGCCAGTGCGAGCAGCCGCACAACCA
>CAZCUL010000346.1:0-8810 GCA_964501475.1 uncultured Verrucomicrobiota bacterium
GTCCGGGGCGCACGACTCGACCAAGCCGCGAGTTAAAGCCCATCGTTCCCCGGGATGCTCGAAGTGTGCTGTGCGACGCCCGCCAGAATCAAGCTTCCGGCACGGAGGAGAACAGCCTGCAGATCGAGCAAGTCTGGCAGACGGGATTGGTGAACGTGCGCCCCGCAAGAGGAGTCGTCGGTCGAAATTCCGATGCGGTTAATTGAGTGAGTTGAAAACGGCAGCTTGGGGGCGAGCAAGAACTGATTGAGCGAACTGGAGCCTGAATGGAGTCAGGATTTGCGCCCGTCCTGATAGCCGGGCGGGCGGGGCTGCGGGGGTTCTTCCGGGGGAGTAACCTGGGCCTGGGGCGATTTGGGAATCGTTCCCTGGCCCGCATTCAGGGATGACTTCTTGTTCTTTTGAATCATCTCGTAAACTTCCTGCCTGTGGACCGGGAGTTCCGTCGGAGCCTGAATTCCGAGTTTTACGGTGTCTCTATCTATGCGCAAGATTCGAACAATAATCTTGCCATCGATGATGATGCTTTCGTTTAGTTTGCGGGAGAGGATGAGCATAGGCAGAAGAGCTTCAGACAATGGTCTCGTAGAGGGGGGAGTCGATGGGGCTGGCAAGAAGTTCGGTCTCGTCGCTGCCAGGCGCCGGGCGCTGGTCTGGAGCGAGGTTGGTGATAAACTGCTGCATCATTTCCAGGGAGCGGTGGAGGACCCGCTGGTTTTCTTCAGCGCGCTGGCGCACCCGGCTCAAAAGCTGGTTGTTTTCCTGAACCAAGGCTGAAACCAGGCCCCGGTAATGTCCGGGCAGCAGCGGCAGCAGTTGGGCGAAGGTGGCCGTGCCCGGTTCCCGAAAGCTTTCCGCAAGCTTTCGCTGAACTTCTTCGCGGCTTTGACGGGCTGCTTCGATAATGGCGCTCTGGGCATTGATGTCCGAAATGGAATTGAGAATATCATCCGCGCCTCGGCTTTGGCCCATCGCGTACTGATGGTCCAACAGGGCGAGCATTTCACCGTACTGTTGAAGCTCGTTTCGGAGCGCTTCAATCAATCTTTCGAGTATCGCCATTTGCTCTTCACTTCCATCGCGTCTCGCACCCTCTGTTGTGACAGGCGACTGCCACATCCGGCAGGACTGAACCCGCGCTGCTCCGAGCAATGCCTGTGCCAGTGAGAAACTGTTGAATTTCCAATGGGTTCTGTCGGTCGTTCAGATCCGCTTCGGTAAAAGCTTCCGCAATCCGGTTTGCGCTGACCGTTTCTTCTACCGCATTCGGGCGAGTGAGAAGCCAGCAAATGAGGCCGCTCAAAACCAGTCCCTCGTCTCCTTGCGGGAAAACGAAATCGGGTGAGCCGCGAGGAATGGACGCTGTCTGGAAACATCGCCAGGGTTTGAAAACAGAGCGCGCCAGCCAGGATGCGTAGCCCCGCGATCCGTTGCGATCCGCGGTGGGTTACGCGAAATAAGCGTCGTATTTCTGCAGGAAGCCTCTGATGTTGCCAACCGCTTGAGCGTGAATCTGGCAAATCCGCGATTCGGTCAGACCAAACACTTCGGCGATCTCCCTCAACCGCATGTCCTCGAAGTAATAGAGGGCGAGAACCTTTCGCTGCATCTCGGGCAGTTGTTTGATGCGATCCGCGATGATCTGGGCCAGCTCGCGCCGAAAGGTGCCGTCAAAAGGATCCTCCTGCCGCTGGTCGGCCAAACATTCGTATTGGGAGGGCGAGTCTTCCTGATCGTTGTTGAAGGTGGCATCGAGGCAGAGGAAGCTCGGCGGCCGAATCTCCTCCTGCCAGCGTTGGTATTCGTCGAGCGGGATCTCCAATGCCTTGGCCACTTCCTGTTCCGTGGCGGCGCGTCCCTTCTCCTGCTCGATGGCCTGCATCACTTTGTGAACCTTGCGCGCTTTGCTGTGAACCGATCGAGGCACCCAGTCCATGCGGCGCAGCTCGTCGAAAATGGCTCCCCGAATGCGCAGGCGCGCGTAGGTCTCGAATGACGTGCCGGCCGAGGGATTGTACTGGCGGACGGCATTCAGCAGGCCGCTCAAGCCGGCCGCGTAGAGGTCTTCTCCATCGACATGCGGAGGCAGCGTCATGGCCAGGCGATTCACGACGTGTTTCACCAGTGGAATGTATTGGTGAACCAAGCCTTCTTCCACGGGACTGCCCGGGGTGAGCTGCCGTGGGCTGGGCCAAAGCCGATTGTGCTTGGGACGGACTTTCCGCTTGGCACCGTCTTTCGCCGCCGAAACTCTCGAATTCGAAACCATATAGTTCTACGTCGTTTGCTGGCTTCACAATCAGCATTCAAAATTGGCACCGCGTGCCGTGACGATCCGCAGTCTGATCGTCCTTTGAAGCTCGAGTTGTGTTTCGGAAACGCTTTGAAGGGCACTGCCGATTCCGCCACTCGGTTTGCTTTCCAGCATGATTCACTTGTCAACCTAACCGCGTGCCGGCTTTCAGCAGTTGGTCTGCCAGCAGATGTCTGCGCAGGCTTGCCCGCATGACGATCGAGTGAACCGGCCTCCCCGTCCGCTTGCGTTTTCCGGAGAATTCGTCTTCCAGAGATGGAATCGATTCTCTGGAGAAACGCGCAAGGGCAGTGGAAGCGATGACATTGCTTCGCCTGACATTTCCCCTTGGCTTTTAAGATGGGCTGATCGGATGGAAGAGTTCAGGCATACGCATTTTCACGTGCGCTTGTCCTGGATTTGGACAAAAGTTGTCCTGCGCTGATGGCGGAACAAGAGGTTGTGCTGTCAGGATGACTGGTGTTCCTTGCGGACTAATTGAAGAATTGTTTTGGCGCGGACAGCGGGGCGGTGCGCCGTCCGACGCGCGTTCGCCCACCGGCTGAGGAAGTCAGCTCGAAGATGCCTTTTTCCCGCTGCGGCTGTATTCGTTGAGCTTGTTGCGAAGCGTGCGGATACTGATATCCAGAAGCTTCGCGGCGTGAGTGCGATTGCCCTTGGCGTATTCGAGGGCCGAAAGAATGTGTCTTTTCTCGAGATCGCTCAGAGTATAGAAATCACCTTTCTCATCCACCGAGCCTGTGCCACGCGAAGTTCCATCGCTCTTGACGTTCAAGCCCAGATGCTCCGGTTCCAGGACGCCACCCTCACTGCAGAGAATCACCGCTCTTTCGAGCACGTTTTGCAGTTCACGCACGTTTCCGGGCCACGAATGATTCGCGAGCATATCCACGCAGCCCTGCGAAATGCCGTGAACTTCCACACCGTGCTTGCGGGCAAAGCGCTGTCGGAACTGATCGGAAAGCAGAGGCACATCCTCCTTCCGCTCGCGCAACGGAGGCACAATGATCGGCACGACGTTGAGCCGGAAGTACAGGTCCTGCCGGAACTCCTTTTTCTCAACGCTCTCCTCCAGGTGCCGGTTGGTGGTGGCAATAACGCGGACATCCACTTTAATCGTCCGATTCCCCCCTACGCGCTCGAACTCTCTTTCCTGCAACACCCGCAAAAGCTTCGCCTGAACCTGGGGGGAAATCTCACTTACCTCGTCCAGCAGGATGGTTCCGCCATGCGCCAGCTCAAAACGTCCCTCCCGTTTGGTGAGCGCTCCGGTGAAGGCGCCTTTCTCGTGGCCGAAAAACTCGCTTTCAATCAGATTCTCCGGGATGGCAGCGCAATTGACCTTGATAAATGGCGTGTTCGCCCTCGGGCTTTGCCGATAAAGCGCGCGGGCCACCAACTCTTTGCCCGTCCCGCTTTCGCCCTGAATGAGCACCGTGGCTTGTGTGCGCGCCACCTTTCGAATCAACTGGCGCAGCTCGTCGATCATCCGGCTCTGCCCCAGCAACTCATGCCCCGAGTCCTCGTCCTCGGCGTGGCTGAGATAGTGAGTGACCTTGAGGAGTTGAGTGTGTTCTTCGGCTCTCTTGAGAGTGATAGCCAATTGTTCCGGCGAGAACGGCTTGGTCAGAAAGGTGAAGGCGCCGTTGCTCATGCATTCCACGGCCAGTTCCACCGTGCCCATGCCGGACATCATGACGACCAGAGGTTTGACCGGTCGGGACTGTAGTTGTTTGAGCAGCTCGGTTCCGTCGCCATCGGGCAACTTCACGTCCACGATCATCAAATCGAAGTTGTCCTTGTTCAGAATCTCCTGGGCCTGGGCAATCGTGCTGGCCGATGCCACATCATAGCGACGATAGCGCAACTGCTGCTCCAGGTTCTTCCGAACGATCAGGTCGTCCTCCAGAACAATGATCTTCTCTATTGGCATCGATCACTTGATATACCCGCGACTTCGCCAGCACAAGCAAGTCTTTTTTAGGGTTTTTAGGGGTCCTTCGGAATGCAACTGCTCAGAGCCGGCCAGGGTCAACAGGCCCGGCAACAGCGCACGGCGCGGGTTGGCATTCCGTTCATTTCAGCTCGCGAATGCGGATATTCCTGAGGTTGATCGTCATGGGAGGGCCGCTGTGCACTTGGAGGCCGATGAGGCCGGTCTTGCGAAAGTTCGCTCTGTCTTCATCGACGGCCCCGCTCATTACGCGGCCGTCCAAAACGTGAAGGAAGGTGTTGCCCTTGGCGATGATGATCATCGAATGCCAGGCGGTCGGGTCCTCGATATGGCTGAAAACTTCCTCGGTGCTGGCGAACCTGACCTTGTCCAGAGAGGCTCTGGCCTTTGGACTTCTGGCCTTTTCATCGGCAGTGAGCGGCTTCACCGTCACAAACTCGCCGGGATAGCCCAGGAACATGCGTCCGTTCTCCTCGAAGAACATTCCGGTGAAGCGATTGGTGTTTTCGAAGTCGGACTGGTAACCCTTCAGGACGTAGTCCGGCAAGCGCTCGCTGCGATACTGCATGCCGGAATTCCCGCCCGTAACCTTATAGTCGAAGCGCAATTCAAAGTCGCCGAATTCGGCGTTTGTGTAGATGAGGAAGGTATTCTTCTGGAGCGGATTCGCCGCAGTGGTTTCGGCATGGATGGCTCCCTCCTTCACGGAAAAATACTCCGCCCTGCCCTCCCATCCGGCGAGGTCACGTCCATTAAACAAGCTTTTGAAGCCGGCCTCATCGGCGCCCAGGGCGGTGAATGACGCAAAGGCGCAAACTCCCAGGAGAGCAAAAAGTCGTTTCATAATGTGAATTCTTTCGAGGCAGACTAGCGGGCCTTCGACCGGCCGGCAATGCCGCCGTAAAGAACGCTTCAACAGGCGGCGGATTCCAGGCAAGCGCGTTTTCCCGACCTGGGCTTTCAGGCGAATCGCCGAAAGCGATTCTCTCCTCTTGGCAAGAGCATTGAGGGAAAGAGATGCGGGACTGGCTGCCTGAAGGCGCCGCTCAGCCATGTGAGATTGACTTGTATCCATGCCGCCGATACGCGCTAATGGAGCCATTCGGCGATTGCCGTGGACTTGTCTATGATCCAGCCCGCTCAACCGACAGAGAGGCCATTCCACGATCTCAGGATCAGCGAACTCCGCCGAGCCTCTCGAGCCTTCTTCGCACTGATTACTGCTTTGCTCATTACGAATGACTCCGCTTCCGCCACAACCAGCGTCAGAACCACCGAATTCGTCGGCCTCCCCCATTTCCAGGTCACCACTCCCGCGGCGACCTGGTTTCTTGAAAAGAGCGGCGCCGGTCTCTCGCGGATTCTCGACCGCGATGGCCATGATTGGTTGAGCTTCGATTCCGCCCCTGGCAGCGGCGCGGGCGGCGAGTATCGCGGCTTTCCCAACGCCGTCCATCAGCAGGCCGGGAATTACTTTCATCCGCGCAACCAGGCCACCGAGCCGTCCACAATTGAGGTCGAGCATTCAGGACCGGACCGCGTTACCATCTCAGTCGTATCCAGCAACCGCCTCTGGGCTGGCCGCTATGACTTCCTCCCGACGCACTGCATCTTCACAATGACTAAGATGCCGGCTGATCAGAAATACTGGTTGCTCTATGAAGGCACGCCCGGCGGGCAATTCGACGCGACGGATTGGTGGATGACCAGCGCGGTGGACAGACCGCAGCCGATGTCGAGGAATCACGTGGGCGATATCCCCGCGCCGGAGTGGATTGCGTTCGGCGACGCCAAACTGAACCGCGCGCTGTTTCTCCTGCATTTCGAAGATGACTCGCACCCGGACCGTTTCCATGCAATGCAATCGAAGATGACCGTTTTTGGTTTCGGCCGTTCCGGCTTGACCAAATTCCTCGACTACGTGCCGCAGTCGTTCGCCATTGGATTTCTGGAAACGACGAATCATGGCGAAATCAGCCGGGCCATGGCCGGGCATCTGTCCGAGCGGAAATCCGGCAAACCGCCAATCGAGTTCCAACGCCTCGTCATTGACGAAAGCCCGCCAGCCAGTCCCTGGATCAAAGCCGTCGGCGACCTGAACGGCGACAACAAACCCGACATCATCATTGGCGGCGCCAGAGGCCCGCTCGTCTGGTATCGCAATCCTGATTGGCAAAAGTTTCAAATTGCCGGCGGCGGCTATAATTCAGTCGGAGGCGCGGCTGCGGACCTCGATGGCGACGGCGATCTCGACGTGGCCTTGGGCGGCATCGTTTGGTTCGAGAATCCCGGCCTCGTTGATGATCCATCGAAAGCAGCGTGGACAGCGCATCAGATAGAGAAACGCCGCGGGCACGATATCGAGGCCGCGGACCTCGACAATGACGGCAAAGTGGATTTGGTGATGCGTGACCAGAGCAGCTTTGGGTCAAAGACAGGCAATGCCATTTTCCTCTACAAACAAATGACGCGGACGAGTTGGGCCACTCGCGAGATACGCTGTCCCCATGGCGAAGGCATCCAAATCGCAGACCTCAATGCAGATGCCAAACCGGACATTGTCATCGGCGGACGCTGGTATGAGAACAGCGGCGATATGATCAAAGGTCCCTGGACCGAGCACGTCTTCACGACAGAATGGAATTACGAGGACACCAAGGTCGCAGCCGGTGACGTGAACGGCGACGGCCGGATCGATGTAGTGCTGGCGCCGGCTGAACTCAAAGGCGGCTCGCATCGCATCGCGTGGTATGAAGCCCCGGACGACACGACCGCCGGGAACTGGAGACAGCACATCGTTGAGGAGCCGGTCGAAACGGTCATTCACGGCCTGGCGGTGGCCGATTTGGACCGCGATGGAATGCCCGACCTCGTCGCTGCTCGGATGCACCAGGGTAAAAGCCCGCAGGAAGTCGCGGCCTATCTCAACGGCGGCGGCGGGCGCGACTGGAAGCGGCGGATCATTTCAACGACCGGATCGCACGACATCATCGCACACGACATGAACGGGGACGGCCGGCCGGATGTCCTGGGCGCCAACCACGGCGGCCCCTTTCAACCGGTCGAATTATGGTTAAACATAAGGGGCGAGGGAGCGGAGACAAAGGAATGAAGATTTTTTTCTGGAACGAGAATCTCTTGTTTTGGCTCCATTGCCTGGCCCTCACCTTTGTTGCCCTCTCCATCGCCTCTGCCCGGCCTCAGCCTGGCGACGTCTTCCGCGAGTATTCCTGGGCCCACCCGGAAGGCGATGCCGGCGGCTCACTGCGCGTTGGCGGCAAGTTTGATTACGGAGGGAAGCCGATCCCGCTTCCGCATAGGCCCGATCTCGACGGGGCGCTCCGCGCAGAAGTCGTGATCGAGAAGCTGCTCTGCCATGACGGCACGCGTGGACTGACTATTTCGTTCAATGGCCATGAGCCCATTGCCTTTCCCGAGGCTGGCCGCATTCCTTCGCCCCAGTGGGACTACCAGCATTTCACCTACCCGGTCGCGCCGGTGCCGCTGAGCCAGGTCAAGGCAAAGCAGGGAAACGTCTTTGTCCTCCGCGTAAGCGATGAACATCCGTGGAAATGGCCGCAGAACCTGATCTATGGCCTGCAACTGCGCATTTACTACGACCCCGCGAAGAAGCCGCATCCCACAGGCCGCATCACATCGCCAAAGGAAGGCGATGCCGTCGGCCGCTCCGTCGATATTGCTGCGGAAGTGACTGGCGGCATCCCGGGGCGCGTCGATTTTATCGGCCTTTACGACGGCATCAACTGGGAAGGGGACGGCCTCTATCGTCAGTGGCACTATACTTACTTCAAAGGTGCGCTTACCAATCACCTCGGCACCGCAACCGCCGCGCCCTGGCGCATAACATGGGACACCTCGTGGGTGCCCGACCAGCCGGAGCCGATTCAGGTGGCGGCTCGCATCACAGACAACACAGGACTTGCCTTCTTCACCGAATCGGTCGGCCTCCGCCTGCAGCGCGCCGACCTCTCGGTCGAACTTTGCAAACCATACGACGTTCCGAAGAAATGGGTTACGCGCTCCGGCGAAAAAGCGCAAAAGTTTCGCGTCAATGGCGATCTCGACCAGGCCGTCGCCGCGCACCTTGTCTGGTCAAGCTGGAGCCCGGGCTACATGAACGGCGTCTTCATCAACGACGCGAAAGTTTTCGCCAGCGAAGGCCCTCGCTACGCCTGTTATTGGCATCGGGTGCCGCTGGCCGACCTCGGCGTGTTGCGCCCGGGAGAAAATATATTGAAGACCGGTCTGACACCGAAGCACGATGGAAAGATGGTCCATGGCATGGAAGTGAACTGGCCCGGTGTGATGGTGTTGATTCAATACCAAACAAAGCCATGAAGTGCGGATACTTGCGGCGCACTGGAGCCGGGCCAATCGCTCCCAACGCAATTTGCCCACCGGCTATTTCGCCGACTGCCAGTGTGCGCGCCCTTGAAGGCGCCGGGTCTGCCGCGGACAAGAATCTGCCCGCTCCGAACCCGGCACTCCCTCGCCGCAACCACCGCATTCTTTGCCGATTGA
>CAZCUL010000347.1:0-6275 GCA_964501475.1 uncultured Verrucomicrobiota bacterium
CCTTGCGGCCAACATCGCCGACGAGGTTTTGCGCGAGAGGCACGCGGGATTCGAGTGGGCTGTGTTTTGGAGCGACGGTTTTCCCTATACGGCGCCGGTGGGCAGTTTCCAACCCAATGCTTTCGGGCTTCACGACATGCATGGCAACGTCTGGGAATGGTGCGCCGACTGGTACGATCCAAACTTTTACAGACGTTCACCCGTCACCGATCCGTGTCTGAACGAGGAAGGAGACCCTTCCGGGGCTCAACCTTATCGGGTGTTTCGGGGAGGTGGTTGGGATAACTATCCGGGGTTTTGCCGTTCGGCGGACCGTTACAGCAGCCACTCGCCGACACTGCGGACGTCGTGGGCCGGCTTTCGCGTCGTGCGCGAGCCGTCCGTCCCGGCGCGCTGAATAGGGGCGTGGAAGCTGGAAACCTGCGAGCGGGGCGAATGGCTTCCGTTTCAACCGGTCAAACCCTGAAGATCACATCTTCCCGCTGAAAAAGCTTCACTGCCACCCCCAGCGCCGCCGCAGCATAAGCGCACGAGGAGAAAAAGATCAGAGCGATGTAATGCCAGTGATATGTGCCCGACATGATCTCGCGGCTGACCAGGCTCGTGTTCAGAATGGGGATGAGCGATAGTTTGAAATTCAATTCAATCCCCGGCGTCATCGAAAACATCGCCGGCAGAATCACCAGAAACATCAGCGGTGAAAGGTAGGTTTGCGCTTCTTTAAAGCTTTTGGCGAACAAAGCCACCGCCAGTTCCGCACCCGCGAAAAGCACCGCCACCGGCAGCACCATGGCGAAAACCATCAGGATGGAGGCGAGGTCCACGGCCAGCATTTCCGAACCCTTTCCATCTCCCATGCCGCTCACCATTCCCTTGGCAATCCAGAGCGTCGCGGTCATGGCCGCCAGCGAAAGGACCGCCGTCGCCACGGACGTGGACAACACGGTAAGAAACTTGCCCAGAACCAAATGCGTCCGCGGGACGGGACTCGACAAAAGCGTTTCCATGGTGCCCCGCTCCTTTTCGCCCGCCGTCAGGTCCATGGCCGGATACATGGCGCCGATCAGGCAAAGCAGGATGACCATGTAGGGCAGGATGCCGCCAAGCAGGTTTCCCGTCACCTTCTTGGGCGGCGCCACATTCTTCCGCTCGATCTTGAACGGTTCCAGAATCGATTCCGGCAGGTTGTGCTTCTCGATGCGTTCACGAACAGTTTCTTCGCGGAGCTTGCGAAAGAATCGTTGCAAGGCCTCCGAAGCAAACGACGATTTCATCTCGCCCTCGTAAACGTAAATCTCAACCGTCCCGGGCCGCCCTTCCGCCAGGGCCGCGTCAAAGTCCGGCGGCACACGCACCGCCGCGCGAATCTGCTTGTCGGAAATCTGATTGGTGTAATCCGGGCTGGCCGGAACCAGCTTTACCTCTTTCCACTCCCGTAAGGAGGCCAGCAGCCCGGGCGAATCCTCGCCGCCCAGGACCATCACTTTCGGCGTTTCCTCCCGCGCTTTGCCCACCATCTTCAAGGTCGCAAACCCCATCAGAAAAATAATCCCCGGCACCACCAGCACCGGCACCACCACCATTGAAATCAGGGTCCGCCGATCCCGAAGCGAGTCGAGCATCTCCTTCCGATAAACAATGCCGATCGAGCGGAGGTTCATTGGTCTTCCCCGACAGCCTTGACAAAAATCTCCTCCATGCGCTCCTCCGAATACCGGTTCTGAAGTTCCGGCAGGGTGCCCTCGGCGCAAATCCTGCCCTGGTGAATGATCGCCACCCGGTCGCAGAGCTTTTCCACTTCGCTCATGACGTGGGTTGAAAAGATGACGGTCTTTCCGTTGGCCCGGCACTGGCGAATGAACTCGACAATCGTTCGGGCGGTCAGAACGTCCAGACCGATGGTCGGTTCGTCGAAAATCATCACGGGCGGATCATGAACGAGCGTTCGGGCAATCGAGACCTTTTGCTTCATGCCGGTGGAAAGCTTGTCGCAGCGCCGATTCCGAAAGTCATCCATGTCGAAGGTGCGAAAAAGACGGTTGACGCGCTCCGTCAAGACCGCTGCGTCCAACCCGTGCAAACGCCCAAAATACTCGACCAACTCCTGCGCCGTCAGCCGCCCGTAGAGGGCCGTGCTCGTGGAAAGAAAGCCCACTTTGGCCCGGACCTTTTCCGGCGCTTGAATCACATCGTGCCCCGCAACCATCGCCGTGCCTGCGGTCGGGCGCAGGATGGTCGCCAACATTCGAAGGCAGGTTGTCTTGCCCGCGCCGTTCACGCCCAACAGTCCAAAGATCTCCCCGGGCCGGCATTCAAAGCTGACGCCATCAACGGCGCAAATCTTCGTGCCTTTGCGGTCGGAATAGGTCTTCGTCAACTCGCGCGTCTCGATCATGCACGCCCGAAGCCGGGCGCGCGCATCGTAGCGGCATCCTTTTGCGGCGGTCAAACATTCAGGCACGTAGCGGCACGTAGCGCACATGGCGCGAACAGCTTAAGCTGGCCAGGCGCATCCGCAGCCCCTATGCTCGCCTCATGCTTTCCTTGATTGGTTTCACGCGCGTCGGGCTGGGTGTCCTCATCATTGGACTGGCATTTTCAGCAGCGGCTGCCAGCAGGCCCAACGTGATTCTTGTGATGACGGACGACCAGGGCTACGGCGATCTCTCGGCGCATGGGAATCCGGTGTTGAAGACGCCGCATCTCGACCGGCTGCATGATCAAAGCCTCCGTTTGACCGATTTCCATGTGGCGCCGATGTGCACGCCCACTCGCGGCCAGTTGATGACCGGTGTGGATGCCCTGCGCAACGGCGCCATGAACGTGAGCAGCGGCCGCACGCTGTTGCGCCGGGAATTTCCCACCATGGCCGAGGTTTTCCGGGACAGTGGTTACCGGACGGCCATGTTTGGAAAATGGCATTTGGGCGACAACTATCCTTACCGCCCTCAGGACCGCGGGTTCGAGGAATCAGTCTGGCACGCCTCATCCCACACTCCGTCTGCTTCTGATTATTGGGACAACGACTATTTCGACGACGTTTATTGGCATAACGGCCGGAGGGAACCGTATCACGGCTATTGCACGGACGTTTTCTTCCGCGAGGCCATGAACTGGATGAAAGAACGGGCCGCGCGCGGCGAACGCTTTTTCTGCTACATCCCGAGCAACACGCCCCACGGGCCGCTCTTCGTTCCCGACCGTTACCGCGAACCTTACCGGGATCAGGAGCCGGCCATTGCCAGTTTCCTCGGGATGATCGCCAACATCGACGAAAACATGGGCCGCCTCGAAAACTTTCTCGAAGAAACGGGGCTGCGCGAAAACACAGTCCTGATCTTCATGACCGACAACGGAACGGCCACCGGCGAGTCGGTTTGGAACGCCGGCATGCGCGGCAAAAAGATTTCCCTCCACGACGGCGGACATCGCGTGCCCTTCTTCCTGCGCTGGCCCGCCGGCAAGCTTCGCCCGCCCGGAGAGCTATCAGCCCTGACGCAATGCCAGGATGTGCTGCCCACGCTCATCGACCTGTGCGGACTGAAGAAACCGCGCGGAACGAAGTTTGACGGAATCAGTCTGGCCGGATTGCTGCAGGGAAAGGCGGATTCGCTGCCCGACCGCAAACTGGTGGTTCAGTTCAGCCGGATGAACCGGCCGCGTCCCTGGTTTGGCGATGCGGCGGTCCTTTGGAAGCAATGGCGGCTGGTAAGCACCAACGAACTTTATGACGTTCATCAAGACCCCGGTCAGACGAATAATTTGTTTGAAGTCCATCCGGAAATCGCGCGGAAGCTCGCCGGCCATTACCGAAGCTGGTGGGAAGCGGTCGCGCCGCGCCTACACGAGTTCAGCCCGATTCATGTGGGATCGGACGCGGAACCATTGACGATGTTGACGCCGTGCGACTGGCAGGATGTCTTTCTGGACCAGCAACGGCAAATACGAGTGGCGCAAAGGAAGAACGGGCTATGGAGCTTATCCGTCGAGCGCGACGGCCTTTACGAGTTCGCGTTGCGCCGCTGGCCTTACGAAGCCGACGCCGCCATCAGCGCCGGGTTGCCCTCCTACCAGGGTGTGGATGGCAAATACAGCGAAGGCAAAGCAGTGCCCATTGCCCGGGCCGGAATTCAGGCCGGCGCGGTTGAACACGACGCGGCCGTGGCAGACGGCGCCAAAGTGGTGCGATTCACCTTCCCGCTCAAGAAGGGACTGGTCTCCCTGCGGACCTCGTTTGAAGGCCGTGATGGCAAGGAGATTTGCGGCGCCTATTACGTCTATGTCCGCAGGGTTGGCCTGAACTGACTGACTCGCCTCTCTTTCTTTCGGTAGGCCAGGCGCCTCGCCTGGCCACGGAGCGCGACTGTGCGCGGAAGCATCAGTCGCAGCGCGGCAAAAGTGCCACGGGGCGGAGGGCTTCTCTAATCTGCCCATGCGGGTCTGGCGCGCCGAGGCCCGTTCGGTCGGACACAGCGCGGTCCGTTGCATTCGGTTACCAGGTCAGGCGGGACGCAATGACCTACTCCAACCGCGGATCGGCCAGATCGAGGCGATACAGGATTTGATTGTAGTTATAACGCGGCGTCGGCACCTGCACGTCTGAAAATTCAGCCGTGTAAGTGCCCTCAAAATAAATGATCCGCCCTCCTTCCTGATCGAAAAACGCGTGCTGGCACGGATTGTAAAAGGTGTATTGCCGATGCGTCACTATCTTGTGTGCCCGCCGCCACGGCCCTTCCGGCGTCTCGGCTTCCGCGAACCAGACTTCGCCCCCGAAGGAAGGCTTGCCGAAAATCTCCTGAAAAATCATGACGTAGCGATTCCGAAAATGGTTCCAGCGAACACTCCCACGATGCGCTCGAATCGCCCTCCCGCTGGCGGCGTCGCGAATGTCAATCCAGGCTTCCTCCGGCCGCATCTGTCCGCTTTCAATCAACTCCTTCTGCCGCGTCGCGTTCACCCACGCGGTATTTGCCTTCCACGACCAGACCAATCGTCCCTCCGCAGTCCGATCCAGCCGGGGCATGTCCTTCATGTAATCCGAGCCCGGCTCCAGACAGGTGAATGCTTCATAAGCGGCCAGATTGGTCAACGCGCTCCATTCAGCCTTCACGCGCACAAACGGATACGGCTGCGCGAAATAAAGGTATCCGCTGTTCCCGCCCTTCCCTCGAAACGCCTGGCCGGCCGGCTCCAATTTCGTGTCCGCCGGAAACCTTGCGAGCACTTCGAAGAGTTCCTGATCGTCATTAAAAACCATCAGGCCGTGTTCGAGCCGTTCCTCCAAACTCTTCATGCGCGCGTAATGGGTCACGAGCCGTTCGCGGCCGCTCGGATCATCGATCGTCACCAGCCCGTCGATCCAAACCATCCCTTCTCCTTCGAGCGGCGCCATCGGCCGGCTGAAACCGCTCTCGTCCACAAAGTAGGAAAGGTTGATTCCCACTGCCGGATCGAGGCCGCCGTTTTGTGGCAGTTCGGAAGTGGCGCCCGAGGTGGCAAACTGGCCAAGCGGATACGACTCGCGCTGCGTATCGCCCCAAAACCAGTAGATTTTTCCCCGATACACCGCAGCCATCACCGTGTCCTGACCGAGGACGCGGCCATTCAGAACCGGATCGGCAAGCCGCGGATCATGCCCCAACAGCACGCTCTCGCCATAAATCCCCTGGCCGGTGATGCGGTAAAGCCGCTCCGCGATGTTGATGCGCTGGATTTTTAGCCGGCCGCTTTCGCCGGGACTGGTATGGAAGCGGACTCCTCGAAAACCGAATCCGTCCTTTGGAACCTCGTAGCCATCGGCTTGCACATGAAAGAAAACCTCCCGATCCATCAGCCCCGGTTCGTGGAACGCGATTCGCCCCGCGCTGTCTGTGAAGTGCCGGATCTCATTGACCGTCCTCAGCTCGACCAACGGCACGCCGCGGCCCGATTCCGCGTCCTGAACTTCGATTTCAAAATATGCGACGGACGCCGCCCGGCTCAACATCAGGCCCAGACAAAGCGCGCCCGTCCCAAATGCGCATCGCGCAACGGACCGAAATAACGTTCCCTTCACGCCCCCTCTCTTATCAGACCTGTGGAAGCACAGGAATGAGAAACAACACGTCGGTAGGACAGTGCGTCCCGCCTGTCCGGGCTCGCCTTTCGGATTCAAAGCGGGTCCGGTGCTATCCGTCTCCAACAACATTACTGCATGGAGTCCCGCCTTCAGCCGGCTTCAGCCGGTGGGACGTTCGCCTGGTCGGGCGCGCGGCAAGTTTTTATAGTCATCG
>CAZCUL010000348.1:0-5377 GCA_964501475.1 uncultured Verrucomicrobiota bacterium
AAAAAACCTTTCAAGAGTTTCTATTCTTGGCAATCGGACTTGCCGAACCAAGTCAACGCGCAGCTCATTCGCAGCGTTCTCGGCGAAGTGGCGTCAGCCCTAACCGAGGACGATGACATCGGGGTCAAAGCAATATGCGACGAGGCAACTCGCGACACCGCCCTTTGTCTTCCGCGACTCGTCAAGGTGCGACTCCAGGATCAGATTTCAGATTCTACTTCCTGACCTCCAACTCGAAATCCACCGCCAGCGGCTTTCCCGCCTCCGCCTTGATTTCCTGCGACACGGCGCCTGCCTTTGGATGGATCGCCTCGATCGTGTAAGTCCCGGGGGGCAAACCATCCGGGAGTTGAAACGCCCCGTTTTCGTCGGTGATGGCAAAGAACGGATGCTCGATCACCGCCACGTAGGCATCCATCCAGGGATGGACGTTGCACATGAGACGAATGAAAACCTCAGGCTCGGTAAACGTCCTGGTTGTCTCCTGTCCCTTGATCGGTTGAGCGAAGTTAAACGGCTTGTTCTTTTTGGGCATGGCATGGACGTTGTGCAGGACGGCGTCGGAGTTGCGAACGGTAAATTTCTGGTTGGTTATCACCCCCAGCACGTACGGTTTGTAGATGCAGCCTTCCTGGTCCAGCAATGGCGTAGCTGCGGGCGGCTCGACCTGCAACCCTTCCAAACCGCCTTTGATGGACACGAACACATTCGCGAGCCCGCCTCCCTCGCCGACTTCGTAATCCCGCGTTGTGACCGGACCGGCGTGAAGCTTGCCGCAGGTGGCATCCATCTGCAGGACTCGCGGCGGAGGCGGATCGCCTTTCAGAACGACTTTTCCGGTGACAACCGGGCTTTCGCCGGCCTGAGCAGGAGGAGTTGGAACCGCCTGAATTGGTTCCTCCTTTGAACAGCCAACCATCAGGCAGAGAACCGCTGTCAGACACAGCGCTATTGAATAGTCCTTGAACATGCGGCGCATGGTAAAGACCCGGTATCGCTCTGGCAATGGCACATTTGAAAGCAACAGGCAGGCATGGATGGGTTGCCCGTTCTCCTTCCCCGGCTGTCTCACCCCGACCCGCTTGTAAATCCGCTCGAATTTTTCTTTCGAACAACCGGGCGGTCTCGCTACATTCGGTGTGTAACAACCAATGCCCATGAAAAAGAAGATCGCCCTTGTTGTCGTGTTAGCTCTGGTTTCAACGACGCTTTCAACCGCAGCCGCCGAGCCGCTCCGGCTCTTCCTTCGCGGTGGGCCCAAGACCCATGGTCCCGCCGGAAACGGCCTGCACGAGCACGAACGCTGGTTGAACGATTGGAAAGCGCTCCTGGCCGAACGCGGCGCAAAGGTGGACGGGGCCATGAGCTTTCCAACCGCCGAACAGCTCGGCCAGACGGACGTGCTCGTCATGTTTGCCGCCGAGGCGGGAACCATCATCGGGCCGGACCGCGAGAATCTCGAGAAACTCCTCAAACGCGGCGGCGGCATCGTTTGCATCCATGACGCCATCTGCGGCACTCAAGCCGAGTGGTTCAAGACGATTATTGGCGGCGCCTGGGAGCACGGGCATTCCAAGTGGTTCGAGGGCGAGATTTCCTTCTATTACGTCAACCAAAGCCATCCCATCACTCAAGGCTGCTCGAACTTTGATATGGACGACGAAGTCTATTGGGACCTGCACATGATGCCCGCGGCGAAGATTCTGGGCGCATCCTGGCAGCCGGACCAGCGCAACACGCGCGGCGGACGCCCCCATCCGCACATTTACAACGTCATCCCGCAAATATGGGCTTACGAGAACAAACTCGAAGGCGGGCAGGACTACCGCGCTTTTGTTTCGATTCCCGGCCACAACTATTCAACCTTCCAACTGCCTCATTACCGCGCGGTATTGCTCCGGGGCATCGCCTGGGCGGGCCAGCGGGAAAATGTAAACGAGCTTTGCACGCGCGAGGAACTGGCTACCTTGCGCTATCCTGAAGGCGGCCCCACCGCGCCCGAGCAAGCGGCGGCTGCGCTCGAGTTGCATCCGGATTTCAACCTCAAGCTCGTCGCCTCCGAGCCGCTCATCAACAAGCCCATCACCCTGAATTGGGACCCGGCGGGCCGCTTATGGGTCGCCGAAACTCCGGAATACCCCAACGGCCGGCGCGGCATCAGACCGGCACAACTGCCGGTAGCCTGGAAAGATCACGGCAGTCTCGACCAGACAACGGACCGTCCCGCTTATGATCGCATCAGTATTCTCATTGACAGCGACGGCGACGGACGGGCGGACAAGAAAGAGGTTTTCTATGAAGGTCTCGAACTGGTGACCGGTTTCGTGTTTTACAAGGATGGTGTCATTGTTTCCCAGGCGCCGGATATTCTTTGGCTGCGCGATACCGATGGCGACGGCAAAGCGGAAAAAGTGGAAAAGGTTTATACCGGCCTGGGCACGTCCGACAGCCATGCCGTCATCAACAACCTGCGCTGGGGATTTGATGGCTGGATTTACGCCACACACGGCTACAGCGCCGGCACCGTCCGGAGCGCCGATGGCTCGGAGCGCTTTGGCCGCATCGGTTCGGGCGTTGTTCGCTTCAAGCCCGACGGCACCGCTTTCGAACAGTATTCATCGAAGGGCGGGAACACCTGGGGGCTCGACATCGCCTGGGACAACGAAGTGTTCTTCACCCAGCCGACCAGCGGTGACCTGCTCAATCACGTAGTGCTTTCCGAAAGCACGCTCGCGCAGGGCAAAGTCGGGAACACCACCAGCTTCAAGCCGGTCATCCGCGGGAGGAAATCCAATCCGCTCATCAAATCCGAAAATCTCGCCTACGTGCAGATCGATGTCGTGGGCGGTTTCACGGCCGCGGCCGGCTGCGCCATTCACGATAGCGGTGGCTGGCCTCAAGGCTGGCATTACAGTTATTTCACCACCGAACCCACCATTAACCTGGTCCATCATGAGCTGGTCGAGCCCGACGGTGTCACCTTCACGGCGAACAAAACGCGCGACGAAGAGTTCATCGGCGGGCGCGACCTCTGGTTCCGGCCCATCGAGACGCGCATCGGTCCCGACGGCGCCCTTTACGTCCTGGACTTCTACAACCAGGCGGTCATTCACAACGACACGCGCGGACCGATGCACAACGCCGTCAACGCGGCTGTGCGCCCCGATCGCGACCATTACTTCGGCCGGATCTGGCGCATGCAACATAAGGAAGCCAACCCGCCAAAGGTTCCGGACCTGAGCCAGGCTTCGGGCAGCGAGCTGGTCCAGGCGCTCGAGCATCCCAACCGTCAGGTGCGGAACAATGCCCTCCGCCTGCTGGTCGAGCGCGCCCCCCGGGATGCCACGGATGAACTGCGCAAGATGGCCGCCGGCGCGAAGCAGCCTTACGCGGGCGTGGCCGCGCTCTGGTCGCTGCAGCGGATCGGCCAAATGGATGCAGACACCCTGCTCGCGGCGATGAAGAGCCGGGACCGCGCGGTCCGGAAGAATGCCTTCATGATCGCTCAGTTGACCGGCCCGGGCAGGATGCCTGAGCCGGAGTTGAAGCAGCAGGTGCTCAATGCCGCCAAAGACCCCGATGCCCGAATTCGGTTGCAGGCGATTCTCGCCTTGCAGAAGGCGGGCCTGGACGAAGAGACGGTGGCGGCGCTTGTCGAGCTTTACCCCGAATTGCAGGACCCATGGTCGCAGTCTGCCCTCGCCGGATTGATTTCAACCGCCCCGGTCGAATTCGTCCGGGCCGCCTTGCGCTCCTCGAACCGGCAGGCCCTGGCGACGCTCGTTGAACAAATCGCGACCACCGCAGGCGCCCGGCAGGATACGGACGCCGCTGTGCAACTGGTTCAAATTGCCGCGGAACAACCCACCTCCGCCAATGCCTTGAAACGGGTCGTGCTGGAAACCCTTTCGAAGGAATTGAAAGCCGACGCGGCGCCTGTCTGGACTGACGAGCTGCGCGCCGCCCTCAGCAGCCTGGTCAAGTCGGATGATCCCGCTGTCTCCACCGCTGTCATGCCCTTGATCGCCCGCTGGGACAAGAGCGGCGCGCTGGCCGCGGATGTCCGGCCGATGATTTCCTCGCTGTTGACCCGGCTGAACGAGGGCGGTCAACCGGCCGAAGAACGCGCGCGCATCGCTGCCAGCCTCGTTGGAGTGCGCCAAATGAGCGCCGACATCCTGCCGGCGGTGGCGAAGCTTCTTCAGTCGAACGCCTCCCTCGAACTCAAGCGCAGCGTGATTCAAAGCCTCGGCAACACTTCCGACCGCGAAACCGGAGCCGTCCTGGTGGAAGCTTATCCGCAACTCCAGCCCGAACTCCAGGAAGCCGCCTTCTCGCAGCTTGTCCGCCGCCCGGATTGGTCTCTCGCGCTCATCGACGCGCTCGAACAAAACAAGCTGACCCTCGCTCATCTCGGTCCGCCGGCCGTGCACCGCCTGCGCACCCATCCGGACCGGAAGGTCGCCTTCCGAGCCGCCGCTGTCATCGATGAGCTGCGCGGGCCGGAGATCAAGGAAAAGAACGCCATCATTGCCCAACTCGCCCCCGAGGTTCGCAAACCGGGCAATGTTGAAAAAGGCCGGGAACTCTACGCTGTGAATTGCGGCGTTTGCCACAAGTTCGACGGCGTGGGAGGCGACGTCGGACCGGAACTGACCGGCATGGGCGTGCATGGCGCCGAGGAGCTGCTCGTAGCCATCCTGGACCCAAATCGCGAAGTGGACCCCAGCTTCATTTCCTGGAACATTGAAACCAGGGATGGCGAAGCGCTCGACGGCATTGTTGTCACCGAAAATCTCGCCGCGGTTACGTTGCGAAACGCCTCGGGCGAATTTGCAGTGAAAACCTCCGAGATCATGAACCGGCGCAGCACCGGCCGCTCCATCATGCCGGAAGGTTTTGAAGCGTTGGGCGGCGAGCCCTTGCGCGATCTTCTTGCCTACATGACGGCAGGCGACCTGAAATACCGCATCATCGACTTGAAGCCTGCGTTCACGGCTGACACGCGCAAGGGAATCTACGTAAGCGAGGAAGCTACCGATCAGAATCTGCAATTCAAGAAGTTCGGCCTGATCAAGGCGGAGGATGTGCCCTTTGAAATCGTGAGTCCGGCGCGCTCCCTCACCGGCAAGAACGTCATCGTGCTCAAGGGCGGCCATGGATTTGCCAGAAGCCTCCCGCGAAAAGTCGAGGTCCAGGATGTCAACGTCAAGGCGACGCGATTGCACTTTCTGGGCGGGGTGGGGGGATGGGCCTGGCCTTTTGGAGGGGACCAGAATAAAGGGTTGCCTGCCGCCAGAATCACCGTGACCTACAACGACGGGCAGTCGGAAGCTCTCGTCCTGACGAACGGACTTCACGTGGTCGATTACATCAG
>CAZCUL010000349.1:0-8609 GCA_964501475.1 uncultured Verrucomicrobiota bacterium
GAGCCGGCCCTTTGAGTTTACATGGAATGACCCGCCCCCCGGCTCTCATGTTTTAACCGTCAAGGGCACCGGCAGCAACATGACCAGTGTGGTCTCGGCGCCGGTCCATATTGTGGTTCAACTTTCAATTCCCGACGGAGACGATACCGGATATGTGACCTTTACTCATTTCAGTTCCACAGTCCGGAATGATTTCGCGGGGTTTGTTGGAATGAGAATCGTCCTCGGGTCAGAGCCGATCCAGTTGACGGCGTTGGGCCGGATGTACCTGCCGGGCAACAACGAAACGCATTTGCTCAAGGTGGTGCGCGCGGCTGATCAAACAGACCTGCCTGGCGCATCGGTTCTGCTCTCAATGGTTGGCGGCATCCCCCAGAACTATAAGTACGCGTCTCTCGCCACCCCCGTGCAGCTCGAGCCCCGGACCGTTTACTACGTCGTTACCGAGGAGCGCCTCGGCGGCGATCTTTGGTTCGACCTTGATACCTGGGTGAATACTACAAGCGTGGCAACACTCGATTTCCCGGTTTACAAAGGGGTCTCCGTCGGCTGGAGTCTGGCGTTCCGGCCTGTAACGGATCCAACGCATCTTCGCACCTATGGCCCGGTAGATTTTCGTTACCGGCAGGCGGGCGTGGGCGGGCAAGCCTCAGTGTCCGTTACGGAGGTTGCGGCGCCGCTTACCGGTGCGGCCACACCGCCACGATGGACGGTGTTTCGGCATCGAGATGGTTTGCAGCTTCGCCTCCACCCTTCTGCGGGCGGCGCGTATCAAATTGACTGTTCAGAGGACCTGCACCGCTGGAGCCCCGTGGGATTGCTTCTGGACCAGGAGCAATTCGAAGTGGACACGCGCCCCGGTTTCGGAGCGGAGCGCCTGTTTTTTCGCGCGCAGGCAAGACCGCACGCTCCGATTCGCTGACTTGATTCGCTCACCTGCAAAGGCGAAATCGATGTTCACCGCGTAATCGGCTGCGAAATGCGGAGGAAAGCGAACAGGTCGCGCAATTGTTTCTCATTGAATCCGTCGAGCAATCCTTCCCCCATCAAACTTCGGCCCAGCGGACGGATGTCCCGGATGTCGGACTGGCGCAGGATCATGTCTTCTCCCTCGAGTCCGCGCAGCACCGTCACTTGCGTGTCGCGCTCGGCCAGAAACCCGCTCAGGGTGCGGCCATCGGCCGTCTCCACGATGTGATACTCGTAGCCTTCGCGGATTTCGGCGTTGGGATTGATGATGCTGAGCAGCATGGTCGCCAAGTCGTCGCGCTGATACCGGGTCAGGTCGGGGCCGATGTTGCCTCCTTTAAAGAATAGCTTGTGGCAGGCGGCGCAGCGCTCGGTGTAAATCGCTTCGCCGGAATAGGGGTTGCCCGTGCCAGCCCGGAGAATCGCCTCGACTTCGGAAATGCGCTTTTGAAATTCAGTCGATTCAACCGTGGCTTTGGCCGGAAACCATTTCGCCATCAGAGCGCCCACCGTTTTCTCTTGATGCAAGCGCATCCGCTCAATCGCATCCGCGGGAACGGCCGACGCCTTGATCTGCCCGGCCTCGATTGCCTGGAGCAACGCCAGGCTCCAAGGCGCGCGGCTGGCAAGGAACGCGAAAGCGGGGCTGTGAAGCTCGGCCGGAAGCTTCATCGACGCCACTTCCGCGCCAATCGTTGGATCATTGTAGGCGCTCAGGGCGGCCAGTGCCGCGCGGCGCAGTTCGAATGGGTTCGCCCCGGCTGCGACCGACAGCAACATTGGCATTGCTTTGGGTTCACGCAGTTCACCAAAGGCGCGCGCGTAGAGCAGCCGGTCTTCGACCTTGCTTTGCGGGTTCCGAAGAATGCTCAGCGCCTCGGCACTGGCGTTCGCTTCTCCTCTTCGCAGGCGGACAATCAAAGGCGCCGGTCC
Organism: uncultured Verrucomicrobiota bacterium; assembly: GCA_964501475.1. Classification (GTDB taxonomy): domain Bacteria; phylum Verrucomicrobiota; class Verrucomicrobiia; order Limisphaerales; family CAZCUL01; genus CAZCUL01. Next base: position 1,903 of record CAZCUL010000349.1, read on the forward strand.
CGCCGCATCCATCGCGGCGATCAATGTCTCCGGCAATCCGATCATGGGGCGCCCGCGATACGCTTCATCGAATCCCTTCATGAGCTGCGCGGCATGGCGCGACGACGGCGCCATGCGAAGCAACTGCCCGCAAGCGATCAAATCCCCCTGCTGTCCTTCGAGAGCCAAACGCCGCATGAGGCGCGACAAAATGTGCTCGAATACCATTGGCCGGTCCCATAAAGCCGGCCCTTTCAGCCAGGCGAGCACTTCTTCGCGATGGCTGGCTACATGCGTTTCCAATACCCACCAGCAAAGCAGGGGAATGTATGGGTCATCCGCGTCCGCATCGTGTTCCAACAGGCGGGACAGCAGGGCCAGGGACTGTTCCGCAGGCAGGCGCCGGGCGGAAGCAGCCAGTTGGGAACGCACCTCTGAATCCGATTCGCGCGTCGCCTGTTCCCTCATGGCCTTGGCCAGGAGATCGGGAAGACCGTGCGCCGCTTTGGGGCCGCTCAAGCCAAGGCCGGGATGCCTGCCCCACTTGTCACCGGCCAACCGCACAGCCCACAGGCGCACCGGCGCATAAGGATGATCGAGCGCCCGGAGCACTGCCTGCGCATCGAGGCCATCGGATTGATGCAGTGCCCACAACGCGTTCAGCGCGCCCAGGCCGGTGTCAGTGGCCAGCAGTTGTTTTAACCCGGGAATCGCGCTTGCATCCTTCCGTTCGCCCAACAAACGGACTGCCATATGGCGATGCCACTTATTCGGATGCGAAAGGAGCCCCACGAGGTCATCGGGCGTCTTGCGTGCAAGATCGATGTCGCCTTCCAAGGCAGAATTCCTGCCGCGCAGCCGATAGAGACGCCCGCTCGTCGGGTCAATCTGGCTTTGATAGTTCTGCCCATGCGCGATGTAGAATTCGTAAAAATCGGCAATCAGGAGCGACCCGTCTGGCGCATTGGCAATAAACACCGGACGGAACGCAACATCTTCGCTGGAGACGACCGGGCCAACATCGGACGTGGCGAACGTCGCCCCGCGAGCTTGCCGTTCCACGGCAATCATCACATTGTGCAGCGGGTCCAGGGCAAAGAGCATGCCGGCGTATCTCTCCGGGATCGCGGTCCCCTCGGCAAACGCGCCGAAATGCGAGAAGCGCACAACCGTCGTCTCTGTTTTCATCATGGGCAGGTCGCCAAACGCATAGGGATTGCGCGGCGGGCCGAACTTGCCCGCATCCACTCCCTGCATCAGATAATAACCGCCCTGCACGTAATGCCAGCCGCGCGTATCGCCGCCGTTATGGCCTGAATAGAGACGGCCCTGCGCGTCCACTTCCAAACCGAATGTGTTGCCGCCGCCTTCGGCAAAAATCTCGTAAGCGCGCGTCCCGGAATGATAACGCCACACCATGCAACCTTCGAAATAAACGCCGGTCGCATCAGGTCCATCGAGGCCCGGACGCCTCACCCGGCTGGAAGTGGTGCTGCCTTGCGCGCCGTAAAGCCAGCCATCCATTCCCCAAACCAGTCCATTGGCCACCGAGTGCGTGTCCTCCAAACCAAAGCCTTCAAGATGCACGACCGGCGGGCCATCGGGGACGTCGTCGAAATCTTTGTCCGGATAAAAGAGCAGGTAGGGCGTGTGCATCACCCAGACGCCGCCACGGCCGCGCAGCGCTGCGTTGGCCATGTTCAATCCATCCTGAAAAACTTTGTGCCGGTCGAATTGACCGTCGCCATCACTGTCCTCGTGAATCGAGATGATGTCCCGGCCACGGTCATGGTTCGGCGGGGCGGGCGGGACCCGATCGTAATGGGACCGGTAGTATTTATCGCGGCTGACCATCTTCAGTCCGGCCGGGTAAGGGTATTGGCGGTATTGCGAAACCCAGAGACGCCCGCGCTCGTCGAAACTCAAATGAGTCGGCTGGGCAATCTCCGGTTCGTGCAAAAGCAGTTCGATCTGCAAATCGTCGGCCGTCTTCATCTGCCGCAAGGATTCTTGGGGGGACATCTTTGGGCCGGTGACGAATTCGGCGGCTTCGCCCAGCGCGCGATTCGATTCGCGGAACTGCGCGAAGGTGGAACCGGCCGGCTTCTCCGCGAGCGCCCCCCCCGCCCACGAAAGGTCGTCGTCGCCCAGACGGAACTCCCAAGGCCCTTCAAGAACGGCTTCCATGAAATAGTTCATGATGAAAGGCGCCTCGCCGAGGAACCCGCCCGGCCCGTCGCGGTGGTAAACGCGAATGGCGATTGCGTTCCACTCGCCTTTGCGCAGCAGGCCCGGCGGCACTTTGTGTCGATGGAGGCCTTTGTAGCCGCTTTGAAAGTTCGGCGGCATCCGCCCACCGCTGCCGATTCTGGCGCCGTTGACGAAGAGTTCATGCGCGCCGGCCAGGTCGCGAATGTTGATGTTGACCGATTCCTGGAAAAGGTTTCGCTCGTGCTTCTGAAAGAAACTGTCGTGCGGTTTAAGCCAGGTGCGATACCACGCAAAACCCTTATGCTCGCGCGCGTCCGGCGGAAGCTGTTCCCACGATCCAGGCACGGCAATGAGTTGCCATCCAGGCGAAGGCGTTTGCGCCCAAGCCGCCGTTGCCACCAGGACACAAGCCGCCCAGAGGCAAAAGAACGGCAAACGAATTGGGGTCATCGACATCATTTCGCTTTATACTCATGCAGGAACGAGCCGCAGATCAAGGCAAGGTGGTCGCGAAGCGTCTTGGACTGCGCGGGGCGTGGGATGAAGCAACGGGCCATGAGCCTCAGGACGATCTGAGGGAAAAGCGGTAGAGGACTACCGCCCGTTTCGTCAGTTCTGTTCCGAGCCGTGCAGCGAAGAAATCCAATAGAATTGGTCGAACCAATGTCGCCTCTTGCCCGCCCCACCCGTCAGGGCCGGTCGTGGTCATGAGGAATTTTGCGACTTGCTCATTTCTGGCTGACTCGGCGCGTGCAAGATTCCGAGCGGATTCAGCTTCTCGTCGCGCAGCACGTTCACGCACCAAGGCCCAAGTCGCCACGCACAAACCAAGCACGAGCGCGGTCGTGATGGCGGCAACCGCCCCGAAGGCGAGCTTGTTCCGCCGAACCAGTTTCTGAAATCGGTACGACCGGCTCGGCGGACGGGCGGCCACTGGCTCGTCGTCCAGGTGGCGCTGGATGTCCATCGCCAAACCGCTTGCCGTTTCGTAACGCCGAGCGCGGTCCTTCTCCAATGCTTTCATGACGATCCAATCCAAATCGCCGCGCAACAAAGTGCCGAGCCGGGCGGGTTCAGAGTGACGATGCTTCGCAACGGCAGTGAGGTCAGCGTTTAGCATCGTACGCAATCGCGTGGAGGGACACGCCGGTTCCTGCTCGCAAATGGTCCGGCGCATCGCGTCCAGCCCGGACGCCATCAGATCCTTCGCGTCGAACGGCGTCTGGCCGGTAAGCAGTTCGTAGAGCAGCACCCCGAGCGCGTAAATATCCGTGCGAGTGTCAACGTCGAGGGTCGTCATCACCGCTTGTTCCGGACTCATGTAGGCGGGCGTACCGATGAATTGTTCGAAGGCGGTAAAGACGGTCTTGTCGGTCAGACGCTGGCCGGTGGTGGCCTTGGCGATGCCGAAATCAATTACCTTGGGACATCCAGGCGAACCGGGTTCATTGACGGTGACGAGAATGTTCGACGGTTTGATGTCGCGATGAATAATGCCCTTCTGGTGGGCGTGTTGAATCGCATGGCAAACCTGTGTGAAGAGTTTCAAGCGCTCTTCGGTCGGGAGATTGTTCTGATCGCAATACTCGGTGATCTTGATCCCGCGCACCAATTCCATCACAAAGTAAGGCCGGCCAGTATTGGTCGCGCCGGCATCGAAGACCTTCGCGATGTTCGGATGGTCCATCAGCGCGAGCGCTTGCCCCTCGGCTTCAAAGCGGGCAACGACCTGCTTCGTGTCCATGCCGAGCTTGATAACTTTGAACGCCACGCGGCGGCGCACCGGTTCTTCCTGTTCAGCCATGTAAACGACGCCGCAGCCGCCTTCGCCGATTTGTTCCAGCAATTTGTAGCGGCCAATTCTGTCGCCCGGCTTTTCCGTCAGCACAGTAACGGGCGGAATGGCCTGCGTGTTCTTCAAGAAGTCGCCCGCGCCTTCGTGAGCTTGCAGCAGGGAGATTACTTGCGCCTTTAACTCCGGCTCGTCCTGGCAAGCCCCGGACAGAAAGTGGTCGCGCTCCGCGCCGACGGGCCGGGCTTTGGCCTCGGTGAAAACCTCAATGATCCGGTCTGCGCTTGCCATGTTGTGTTCGTGAAGGTGCTTGCCTTCAACCAGTCATGCGACGTTGGGAATTGAATCCCCTCAAAAATTCGCGGCTTACGGCGTCGGATGGAGAGTCTTTTGCATCTCCCGGAACAGCCAGGCGCGAGCGAATGACCACAGCCTTTCTGCGGTCGCGAGCGAGATGCTTAGCTCCTTCGCTGCCTGTTCCTGGGTCAAGCCGACGAAGAAACAGAGCTTCACCACGTCTGCGGCGCGAGAATCCACGGTCGCCAGCCGGTCCAGCGCCTCATCGAGCGCGAGCAATTCGTCGTCCGGCATGGGCAGCGGCAATTCCACCGCGTCCACATCCACGCGCTCCAATTGCACGCCGTGTTTGAGGCGTTTCTTTCGCCTAGCGGACTCCACCAGAATTCGCCGCATCGCCTCCGCCGCCGCGGCAAAGAAATGCCCGCGTCCATCCCACTGCTGCGCTTGACCCGGACCGACCAATCTCAAGTAAGCCTCATGCACCAGCGCCGTCGGCTGGAGCGTATGCCCCGATGCTTCGCCGGCCATCTTATGGGCGGCCAACCGTCGCAATTCGTGATAAACGAGCGGCAGGAGTTCGTCCGTGGCTTTTGCGTCACCGTGTTCGATGGCGTGGAGAATTTGGGTGATGTCACTCATGTTAAATGGGCTGGGTGACTGATACCCGCTACCGCTCGAAGACCCAAGGATGAACTTCGCGGCGATGATTTACACTTCGTCGTCCCACACGTGCGCATCGCCACTGCGGGGCTAATCGCAGTTCGCCTGCCGCCTCGGTCACACTGCGGAACGCCGATCGCCCCGCCACCCGTCAAAGTCACGGAACACAATTCGTCAGGAGGACGCGATAGAAGCGTTGCGGCTGACCCACGCCAATGGGATCAGCGATGCAACTCGTGGAGTTGGTGCTTCGAATGCAGTCCACGAGGGAAGTCCAGAGGTTCGTGGTCAGGTCCGAGCGATACTGCACTTGATAGGTGAGGTTCGAGATGCTGTTCCAGCACACTTCCACTTGAGATGCGCGGATCGTGACCAGGGGCGGAGGTTCAAAGGTCTTCGTGATATGCGTGTTGTCGACCTGTATGAAACGAAATATTGTCGAGGCCGATGGAAGAGCATTGAAACCGGAGGAGACCAAGGCGACAGGGCCCGCGGAATAGGTGTCGTCAAAAACTACCACCTGAGGTTCGACCGGCATGTCCTCGCCCACCGGCCAAGCCCACAGGCTAAGCTTGTTGCCGAATGCGTCGAACTGGAGCAAGACATCCTGCTCCCCTACATTGAACGGGACGACCGCAGTTCCCAACCCGACAGGTCCAGCGGCGCCGTCAATTCTGGCGATCGCCATGGTTCTGTCCGGTCGAATTACACCTGCGTAGCCGACAGAATGCTGCGTCCGTCGTAGGCCTATGGTGGCCGCAATGTTCCCCACGACTCTGACCTGTGCCCTGGCTGAGACGTCGCCAAGGACATAAGCTAGCGCGCGTGAGACCCTAGGTGTAGTCGGTCCGGTGGCAACGTAGTCGCCGCTGGAGGCATCCCACGTTCCCAAATCGGGAGTCCAGGTCACGGGCGTTCCGTCCTGGGCATTGCCGTCGTCGAAGTCGTCGAAAAAGATATTACCACCCGATGCCGCCCGGGCGCACAACATAAAAGTAAGAACACAACACATGATGGTCATAGGCAGATTTTGATTTGCGCGTAGCATGTGTGGCTCCTTTAGGTTTGATGGGCGGCAGTTGGGCCGCGGGCTGCGGCTGTCCCATGCCGCAATGGTGACTGGCGAAGCGTCGAGGGCGGCCACGGGCGCGGAAAGATAGTTTGCTTTCATAAGGTTTTGGGTTTCTTGTGTTTTGGTCAGTCGTTCTTTGATTTCTCGCTGGGGCGCTCAGGGAACGGCGGGATTTTGCACCACCGTTCCATGAGGAAGCCTATGCTCCGCTGTTTATTCGAACCGTATTGCCGTCCCCCTGCCGCAACGGATGGGGCTTGGGACGCCATTAGCGTCGGCGATCTGGATCGTGGCGCTATAGACGAAGCTGTTGGCGTCGGTCAGTTCCACGTTGGCGGTGAGGAGAAGTGAGCCGGCAAAGGCACCGCTCGCGTCATATTTGTAACTCAGATTCCGGAACGAGTAATTGTGGCTGCCTGGCTCGCGTTTCCATAACCCATGCTCGGGCGTGTCAAAAGGGCCGGTGACCGGAGACTTGGCGGCGCCGCTCACGATACCGTCCCGGTGAAAACTCATGAGGGCCGGGAAAGTTCCCAACGCCTGGCTGGGGTCGTTGCAATTGAATCCTCCTCTAGTGACCTGCCAGACGCCCTCGATAGTGGGGGTGTGGTTTTCGCCAGGGTCGCTCCACACCAGTAAAGTGCCCGCAGCGACGGCGAGAGTCACGAGTGTGCCCACGATGCCGGCGATGGC
>CAZCUL010000350.1:0-8667 GCA_964501475.1 uncultured Verrucomicrobiota bacterium
GTAAAACTCCAAGTGTAAACGAAGGCGTTCATAAAAGCCGGTCGCTTCGTTCCCACCTTTTCGCGAATCGCCTGCGAGAGCCCCCCCTCGCCTACCCGCCAACTGGTCAGAGCTCGGAATACCGGGATCGAGTTCTCCAACCGAAACGTCCCGGTATCCGTGGTCAGATCCTTCGGATGACCGTAATCGGCAAAGATGGAATGGAGGAAAGGAATGCGTGCCGCGTAACGTTTCAAGACGCCTTCATTCGCCCGGTAAGGCCGCACCGTCTGAAGGCCGCATCGTTCAAGGTAGAGGCGCGTCCAGTCCAAATAGCCGTCCAGGACCAAGTCCGGATCGGAACAACGCCGCGCATAAGAGTCGGGAAAGATGTAACCGATCCCCGACACATCCGCAAAGAACTCGTCCTGCGCGCCGGCGTTTCGATAAAACCATTCCGCTACCGCCGGCATTAAGTCCAACATTGCCGGCGCCATGCCCCAACCGACCGGAAACTGTCCGTGGCGCGAGTGTTCGAAGTAACCGGCGAAATCATCGTAAAAGACATTGATGTTGTCGCCATCCGACATTGTGAACGCCACGTAAACCGCGTCTTTCCTCAAAGGCGGAGCGGGCGCCTGCCGGGGCGGAGCAAGCTTCTCGATCCGGACGCCGCTCATAATCGCGACATTGGCGGTTTGCTCGCCCGGGATCAGGACCTTTCCAGAGTCGCCGCAGAATCGCACCCCGGCCGTCTCGCCCAATCCGCCGCCTCCGCTCTCCCATGGAAAACCGCGAACCCCGATGTTGCCTGGCAGAGATGCGAAGATGCGCGTCATGAGGGCGAGTTCGGCTGCGGGATCGGCGCCTGGCTGCCTGGCATCGCCCTTGCCCGTAATCCAGAACATCAAACTCCGCCATTGGATGTCGTAGCCAAGTGCGCCGTTGTAGGCGGTGCCGGGGTGAACCCAGGAAAGAAGATGATGGTTGAGCCCCTCGCGACTGCGTTCCCAAAACCATTCCAGCCCCTCGGCATCGGTCTTGAATCGGCCCCGCAAATCCGCCGCCACCGGCACTTTAAGTTCGCGCGCCAACTCCGGTGTCATGACGATCAGATCATCCAACGCCGCGACATTGCACGCCAGCAACGCTCCTTGATATAGATTTTGATCCGGAATGACCGCGCCGCGATAAGCTGCCCGATATTCGGCAAATAATTCTTTCCAGTCCGTTTCCAGCACGTAGCCATCGATGTGACCCGCTTTTCGGTGCCATTCGAGCCAACGTTTGTCCGGCTCTTTAAAAATCAGCCAGAGCACCGGTTCCTTGCGGCTTGTCAAACCCTGAAGGCAGGTCAACGCCAGCCGCGCATCATCGCCAAGCTGCCGTGCGTCCACCACCCGCAATCGACGCGCCAGCGGGGGTGACTTCGGCAGGAACGTCCTCCAGGGGCGCGGCTCTTCGGCAAAAGACACTTCTGCGACGTGCTCTGTTTCCGAAACAGGGGTCAGCGCCACAAACTCCGGACGGACCGCGCTGCCGTTTTCGCCCAGGACCGGCTCATTAGCCGAGAGCCGGCGAATTCCTTGCCCGTTTAACGCGCAGTCGAAGAGCTGGACGTGATCGACACCGCCGTTCAGGGAAGCATGCCACTTTCCCGCCGGCGATCGCCCGCTGATGCGCAGGGGCATGCCCGCCAAGTCCGGCAGTGCCGTTGCGGGCTCGCGCCCCCGTTCGACGCCATCCACGTAAAGGATGATCTCTCTTCCTGAAAAAACTGCGGCGAGGTGACGCCATTTGGCGTCCGCCGGCAGATCAGTCGAGGTCTCAAAGTTTGGATCTGTCTGCCAGGCGCTCAGTTGGCCATCCGGATAAAGCTCCAGATAGCATCCGTGACCGGGCCCGCGCGTCACTCCGGCTACCAGAGCAGAGCCGGATTCCGGCCACTGATCGATCCGAACCCAGAGCGCAATGGTGAACTGGTGAAACCGGGGCCATTGACCCGGCTGGATCTCGATGGTTCCCGTCTCGAATTTCAGAGCCTGCCCTGTTTTGCCAGGGATGCGTTTAACGTTGCCGTACCATTTGGCGTTGGCTGCAACTCCATTTGGGCCGCCCGCCAAATCCGGATCATTCAGCGGCAACTCCAAAACAAGCGAGGCTCCCTCCGCCCATGGCAACCAATAGCAGACGCCGACCAGAACAGTTGCTCGAAAGAATCTCAAAAGCCGAAAGCAGAACGCCGCGATGGACGAAACACTACGCGCAACGCGCAGAGACAGAACAAGGCGCGAAATCCCGGGCCTCCGGCGAAGCAGGCTCGCCCCGGTTGGGTCTTCGACCAGCCCACTCCGAGGAATTCGCGCAGTACCTGTTGGTTTCAAATGAAGTATCTCACAGAACAGACGCCCGGGAACTTGATTGCTCCCATCACTTTGGGCGTCTGGAGACGCCCCAGATCAGCCAGATGCCCAGGGCCAGCAGCAGGATCAGCCACCAAAGCCGGAAGGCGCTTCTGGCAGCCCCTTCGGCGAATTTGAAGAGAACGGGGAAGAGAAGGAAGAGGCCGAGCATCACGGCTAGCAGCAGAAAAATCCACAGGGCGCTTTTGATCCAGCGCGGGATCATCGGGCGGCCTCGAGGTCCTTCAACGGCACCATCACATTGGCTCCCTCTCCGTCCCCACCGACGACCAGCGGCGAAATGCCGTCCCACTTTTCAACGATTTGGAGCCGAATAAAAGCGGGGCTTTCGCGCAAGGCCTGGCCTTTGATCTGAATCGCCTCTGCTTCGCCCTTGCCCTTGATGATGGCGGTCTGGGCTTCGATCTCGGTCTGCCGCTGCACGAATTTGGCGCGTTCGGCTTCTTCCCGCTGGGTCATCTTTTGCTCGATGGCCGTGTTCAACTCCGGAGAAAGAGTCAGGTCCGAAAGAGTGATGTCTTCGATGGCGATGAGCGGGCCGCTCCCCGAAATCTCCCCGATCTTTTGCCGGGTGGCTTCGAGGGCTGTCTGCTTGATCACTTCACGGTTTTGCACAATCATCTCGGCACTTTGGCTCGAGGCAGCCTCCTTCAGAGCCTCGATGACGCGCGGAGCGATCAGCGACGGAAATGGGTCGCCTTCGTAATCCCGGAAGAGGGTGACTACCGAGCTTTCAGGAATGCGATAAAGGATGCGCATCGATGCCCTCACCTGTTGCAGGTCCGACGAATAGCATTCAGTCAGGAGTTCTTCGGTCTGCTGGCGGACACTGATCTGGTAGATGGTGGTCAGGAAGGGTGTTTTGACCAAAAAACCTTCGTGCTCAAAAACGGGCGAAACCTTTCCGAGTGTGACGCGCACCCCGCGATGGCCTGGCTCGACCACCTCGGTGGCCTGCGATCCAGCCAGGATCAGGACGACGAGAAGAATCCCGCCGCCGATCAATATGGCAACGCCCTTGGGCGAAATTGTGATTTCCCGCGGAAGACCGGGGCGGTGATAGTTGCTCATGGTTTTTTTGTGATGGAAATGCTTGGTTTAGGCGGCTGCAGAGGAAGGATCATTTGGGCGCCATTCGCCTCTCCGCCGACAACGCGCGGAGTGCGGCCATCCCACTTTCGAACGACTTCCAGATCGATTAATTCGGCGTTCTTCGCCAGCGCTTCGCCGCGGATGCGGATTGATTCCGCCTCGCCGCGGGCGCGAATCACAGCGGTTTCAGCTTCGATTTCGGCTTTCTGCTGTTCGAAGACGGCTTTGTTCGCTTCCTGCTCCTGGACCATTTTGCGTTCGATTGCCGCCTCGAGGTTCTCTGAAAGAGAGATGTCTTCGAGCACCACGTCCACTACGTCGAGGAGGGTGCCAATTTTTCGGCGGGCACTGTCGAGGGTCCGCTCTTTGATCGTGGCGCGGTCCTGGACGATTTGCTGGGCGGTGTGTTCTTTGGTGATTTCCTTGATGGCTTCGTCCACGCGGGGTTGAATCAGACTGGTAAAGGGATCGCCCTTGTAACGCTGGTAAATCTGGACGGCGGACTTCTCCGGAACCCGGTAGAGCACTTTCAGCCGCGTGCGCACTTCCTGTAAGTCTTTGGAAATGACCGCAGCCCGCATTTCCACGGCCTGCTGCCGAATGCTGATTGGGATGACTGTGGAAATGAAAGGCGTTTTGAGTCCAAACCCTTCCGGGCGGAAGTCCGAAGTGACCTTCCCGAGTGTGACGGCCACGCCGCGATGTCCGGCCGGCACCACATACGTGCCGGAAGCACCAACGACGATCAAAACCAGCACGATGACCGCGATGCCAATCAGACGAGCCATTCCTTGATTCATAACGTCATTTAACAAGCCATCTCCCATCCGGCCAACGAAAATCGAAGGGTATTAGCACATCACAGAATCGTTACGGAGTCGCCCCAGTTTAGTTTAGGAGTTTCAAGGCGGGGTAGGCCCAGGGAAGAGGTCAAGAACCTGGCTCGTTACGTCGCCTGCGGTTTCAGCAGGGACCGTCCGTTATCGATTGATTCTCGCTCAACAAGGAATCGACGGATGTTCTCCGCCGCTCGCTTCCCGCCGCTTTGGCCTTTCGCCGAGGGTTATTCCCGAATGTTGCGGCCCAAGAGCCCGGTTTTCAGATCGATTAGCTGGCACCATGTGAAAGAGCCGCAGGAGGCTACCTCACAGCGAAATGGCTAAGAGACGGCTACCGGCTCGTTCTGAGATTCGGATAAGCTGCTGGTCTCCGCCTCCATCTGTTCTCTCTTTCGCACCCCTCCGTTAAGGGCGACTCCCAGGCCGACCAAGCCCACAAAGAAAGGTAAATCCGATGAGATGGCTCCGAAAATGATCCAGAAAAAGACTTGTCGAGCCAGAAAGGTAGCAAGCAGCATCGTATTCACGATGCGCAGGTTTGGAGTCCCATAGCGGTAGTTCTGGTAAAGAACCCAAGCGCTAGCCACTGAAAAGAACACGAAGGCCAATACACCAAATATGCCGAATGGCACGAGCAATGATAAAGGGCCGCTATGATAGTCGCCTGCCAGAATGACTCCCTCCAAACCGTCGCTCAGGCCACGAATGCGCGACTGTTCGGCCAGGTAGAGGTCCAGGGGCTTGATAGAATAACCTTTCCCAAGAAGCCAGTGGTTGGGCACCTCGGCTTGCCAAACAAGCTTCCACATTTCGAGACGCCACGTCGATGTAGCGTCGGCATCCACCTTTACCGCGGAGTCGATCGGTAGCGGAAGAATACTTAAGGTGCGTTGCACGCTCAGAGGCAAACGGTCGGCCACCAGATAAAGCCCGCCGAATGCGAGGCAACTGGCGATGGCGCCTAGAAGAACGAATCGCGTTTTGCTAAGACCCTCTAGAAGGAATTGAAAAACAAACATCAACCCGAAAATGACAATAATTGACCTGAATCCTCCAGACAAACTGATGATTATTGTCCCGACCCAAATTGCGAGCCGCCAAGGCTTCTTGATATTCAGGATTTCGCGTAAGCCAAACCGCGCCAGAAGGTAAGAATACACCCCCACCATTGCAAAACTAAGCCCCGTCAAGCGCGTCATCTCTGCCCCGGACCAATCTGCCGCCGCATGGCTTAGGGCGAATTCGACCGGGAAAACGTGAAAGAGCCAATAGAAACTCGGCCCTAATGCATAGGTCAAATTGCTAATCGCCAGCGTGAGCGTCCCGAGAAAAAAGAACCCCAGGTACATATTAATCTTTTCCGGGGGAATGCGCTGGCTGCTAATCGCAAAATAACCGAGAATAGCAAACAGTATGTAGAAATAACGCTTGCCGCCATACGCCTCTCCGCCCCAAGCGCGCAGCCCGATACCACCGGTTATTTTGGCCGTAATCACTACCACCAAGCCAAAAAACAAGAGGGTCCATGTGATCAGCGGGACATGGGGGAACTGAACGTTTTTGTTTAGAATCCACGTCAAAACCGAGATCGATAAGCTGATCAGTGTCAGGAGCATCCACAGCGGGGGTGACCCTGTTAAAAAGAAAATGTTGACTCCTAGATTCCAACTAAGAACTAAGAGCGGGTGGTGCCACTTCAGGAATGCCGGCAACAGGAGCACGCTCGTCACTACTCCCAGCAAGCCTATGGTCCTGAAATCGAGGGGGCTGGCTAGAAGATAGCCCAGCATGCCTGCCAAAGGCAATGCTACAATAAAGATGAGGAGCTTTCGAGGAAGAACGGCTGGGCCAGTCATCTTAAAAAGAGTTGCGAGGCAACAGAACTTTCATTTTGCTCGTCTGATATTCGCCTGAGCACAAATTGGATACAAGCATGCTTTCGGGTTAGACTTTGTAGTCCCATTCAGGTTCAACATTTTGTTGTCATCAGTTTGCATGCCACGCGGATTGTATGAACTCCAGCCTTGAAGCGCTACTTGCGGGAGATTCCGCCCGACAGGCAGGTTGTCTATTCTTAACGGAATCTTCAGAGTGCATGCGCTTATGACGTTTCGGCTTGCGTGGCATAACGTCCTAAGGAGGCTCCGGAGTTATGGACGGTTCTATCGCGGGGTCCGCAGAATCTGGCGAACCGCCGCAAACCTGCCCCGGAAGCTCATGAGTGGCGTCCGGCTGCGACATCCCCGGTCGGGCCCCCCCATTGGATTCTTCTCGGCCTATCAGTGCTTGCTGAGCCGCCAATGGGAGGGCCGAGTGGTGCAGTCCGCGCAGAAATTGAAGCCAGCCGGAAAGGAGTCGCTCCGGAACGTCTGCGGCATGGGCCAAGACGGCTGGCAGCCTTGGCCTGTGTTTTGGGTTCGACACCATAATGCCCGACTTGTGGGGGACTCTCTGGTCCATTTGGACGAGAAAAAGAATGCGTGTGTTGAGGCGGTTTACGGCGATTACGTAGGGCGTGATGACCCTTCGATGCGCTATCTCTGGTTACCCTCGCCGGTATTCCTGGAAGGAAACTGGACGAGCGTTATCGCTCGATGGGCCGATGGCTTCTATCACTGGTTTTTGGACGCATTGCCCCGGCTGGCCCTCTTGCCCGAATTTCCCCAGGATACGCGCATTCTGGTTCCAGGACCGTTGAGACCTTATCAATGCCAGACCCTTCAGTGGCTGGGGCTCGAGAATCGAATTCGGTCAACCGTGGAGAAGCACTTGATCATTGAGGACTACTTCTTCAGCTCTCCCACGGCATTGACCGGCTGTGATAATCCCTATGCAATCCATTTCTTGCGCGAAACCTTTTTGAAATTCGCGGACGTGTCTTCGCAACCACCGTTGCGGTTTTATGTTACTCGATTGAACAAGTCGCGTGCAGCGGTCAATGAAAGCGCGGTGATTGACCTTTTTCTGCAGAGCGGCTGGGCGGTCATTGATCCAGAAGAATTGTCTTTGCCACAGCAGATTCAGTTATTTGCCAACGCCGAGGCTGTTTGTGGTATTCACGGGGGAGGCTTGACTCATTTGCTCTGGTGCCGTCCGGGCTGCAAAGTTTTGGAATTGTGCGCCCGCAATTATCTCAATGGTTGCTATGAAGGCTTGGCAAGCTACCTTTCACTGGACTATCATTACATGATTTGCGAGGCCGATGAGGGATTTGGGTCTCGCGTCGATCTTGACGCAGTAGCACGTTGGCTGCTGATCAGTTCGACTATAACACGACAGAGCGGCTGAAACGAATAGCTCGGGCATATGGCAGGCGGGAAAGCCAATCACCAGTCTTCCTTTGTGGCGAGCAAAGCGGTATCACCATAGCCGATGCTTTCGAAGCTACTGGTTCATTTTTATTTTTTCTTCCATGGCACGCTTGGATTGCCAGGCGCTGGTTGGTTGATTCGGAGGTTGCGACCCTTGGTTCCAGGGCTCTGGAATTACCCTCTTTCTTTGCCAGAGATTGGCACGGCCGTCCTCGATTTCCGAGACGACGCCGCCTTTGGCTTCCTGAACTTCTGTCTCGGTGACTGCGGACATAGCAAAGAGCTGCTGCGTTTCATGGAGAGAGTCCTCCACCCGGGGGCGGTATTGTGGGATGTTGGCGCCAACATCGGCCTCGTATCCCTCTACTTCGCGAAACCGCAGTATGGGTTGAGGGAGATTCATGCGTTCGAGCCCAATCCAGATGCGCTGAAGACGCTGCAATCCCTGGTAACTTGCCATCCAACTATACGAGTCCATCCCGTGGGATTGGGAGTCAAAGATGAAACCCTCGAGATGAGAGCATCCTGTAAAGGCTCCACTGACAGCTCGTTGGTGCGAGAGCTCAATCACAGGACGAAGATCGTTTCTATCCCAATCCGGTGCGGCGACACCTACTTGGATGAAAAGGCACTAAGTCATCCGGATGTGATCAAGATTGATGTGGAGGGTTTTGAACCTCAGGTAATCGCTGGATTGGGCCAATTAATCCAACGCAAACGTCCAACTATATTCTTCGAGCACATTTGGCTCACAGAAGAGCAGATCGCAGACTTGGTGCCGGAGCGTTACGAGCTGCAGTACATTCTGGGCGATGGCACCATGACTTGCAAAGCCTCACGCCGCTGGGAAGGCATCGATGCCGTCTTGACTCCCACGGAACGAGATTCGCTGGCGCTTTGACCAACCATGGCAATCCCGCAAAGCGTTAGTCGCTGCCTGGCAAAGAAGCTAAATCTGATCGCTCTGGTGGCACGAAGGATTGCCCGCCGCGCCTGTAAATGTTTTCGTTGCATCGGCTCCAT
>CAZCUL010000351.1:0-8090 GCA_964501475.1 uncultured Verrucomicrobiota bacterium
CTTTATTATCTCCCCTGCGGTTTTTTTGCTCAGGCGGGCGGCGTCTGGTGGGGGCAATCCAATCGCGAAGCCATTGCCGGCCTGGAGGACGATGATGTTCTGCAATTCAATGCGTTCGTCGGCTACCGTTTCCTTCGGCGACAGGCCGAACTGAGCGTCGGGGTGTTGAACATTACTGACCAGGATTACAAGTTTCATCCTGTCACCCTCTATCGCGAGTTACCGCGGGAACGAACGCTGGCCATGCGGCTCAACTTCTATTTTTAATCCCGCTGGACGGTAGGGCGAAGCGTCCTCGCTGAGCCCAGGCGTGGGAAAAACGACTGCGGCTCGCCGGGGACGGACTCGCCCTACCGCCGCAACGCTTCTGCCTGATCGAGGAACTTCCGGGCCATCTGGTTTTGCGGATCGAGACGCAGCGTTTCCCGGAAATGCTGAATGGCCTCGGCGAAACGGCGCTGCTTGGCCAGCGCCACACCCAGATTCAGGTGCGCGTCCGCAAAACCCGGTTTCAAGCGCACCGCCTCGCTGAACTGCGCGAGCGCTTCCGCATCTTGACCCGCCTTTGCCAAAGCCAGCCCATAGTTATGACGCGCTTCCGCAAAAGCCGGGTCGAGTCCTACCGCATTGGCATAATGCTGAAGCGCCGCTGGATCGCCGCGGCTCGCCAATGCGTTGGCGAGGTTGAAATGAGCCACGGCGTTTTCCGGGCGCAGCCGGACAGCGGCCTGATAATGGCCGATGGCTTCAGCCACATTTCCCTGTTCTGACAGAATTTTGCCAAGGTTGATGTGCGCGCCCGGACTGTTCGAATTCGACCGGAGCGCAGCTTCATACTGGGCAATCGCATCTGCCGGTTTACCCTGATTCGCGAGGAGCTGACCTAAATTGATGCGGGCTTCTGTGAAAGAGGGGCGCCGACGGATGGCCGCTTCAAACTGGCGAACCGCCTCGCCGGGCCTGCCCAGATTGGCCAGGGCCAGACCGAGTCCGTTCCGCGCCTCCACCGAGTCCGGCCGGCGCCGCAGCGCTTCCTCGAAAAAGGCGATGGCCTCTTTGCTCTTCCCCTGCGCGTCGAGCAAGTTCCCCACGCTGTAATAGGCGGGACCGTGATGCGGCATCAGCGCGATCACCTTTCGCCACTCTTCCTCGGCTTCCCGGGGCCGGCCGGCAGCCTGCAGGAGATTGGCAAAGTTCTCACGAAGCACCCAGTCGCCGGGGGCGCGGCTCAGGGCGTCGGTATAGGTCCGGATCGCCTGGGCCAGAAGGGAGTCGCGCGGTTGCGATTCGAGTTTCCCTTTCTCGACCTGAAATCGCTGAATCCGTTCCTCGTGACCTGATTGCCGGGTGAAAGGCGGTTGTTCGAGCCGTTTGATCAACTCGTCCAAAAGGCGGATTTGATCCCAATCTGTAAACGCCAATCGTTCTGCGCACTGTTCAATGTCCAGCCAATTTGTCGATGGGCCTCCAGTCTTCGGTTCCAGGGCATGGGCAATGGCTTCGGCGAACAACAGTGCGGCCCGATAATTCCCGTCAAAATTCAGGTGGACATGCTCGAAGAGAAACTCGTTTCCCAGGATGCCGTTCGGGCTTTCCGACGCGAGCGCCTCGGAAGTAGCCGCAAACAGCACATTCCGGTTCGTGAAATCCGCGTGCGTGACGGTGATGAGGCCGTTCAAGCGCGAATCGACCCGAAACCGAAGCGTGTCCAAATCCCGCGCCCGGCTGAAACTTTGGGCCGCCTCCCGCACTCGCTTCAAGGCCAGATAAACGCGGCCCATCCGGAAATGCAGTTCCGCCTGCTGGCTGTCGATCTTCAGGGCCGCTTCGTATTTGGCGAGCGCTTGGTCGAATTGCTCCTTCTCACCGGCTGCGGCTCCGTCCTGGACAAGCCGGTTCCACTGCTTCAGTTCGTCCTCGGTCAGATCGGACCGGTGCAGCGAAGCAAAAGGCGCGCAATCACGCAGATTGGCGGCAACGGTGCTGAGCAGGACCGTTGCGCCTGAATCGATGCCCAGTTCGAGGATGTCACGCAGGTTTTCCTCAAAATGTTCGTAAACCCGGGTCATGGCCGGATCGCCCTGCCGGACCTGCTCTTCGAGGAACATTTCCATCCCTTCCCAGGTTTCAGGTTGATCGCCGCCCCTGGAGAGTCGTTGTTTGATCGCATCGAGCCACTGCCCGATGCGCGTGGACTTGAAGGCAATGCTGGCCCGACTAAACCGCAAGTTCGGCGCTCGAGTACCAAAGACCGTCCCCGCGCCGTATGGGCCCACCACTTCGTTATTGCCCATATAGACAATCCAGAAATCGCCCTTGCGATCGGCGCAATCCCTGGCGATCTGACGAATGACGTGCGAATTGATGGCCGTGACCGCCACATTGACGACTTCGAACTGCCGACCGGGGAAGCGTTCGCGCAACAGCACCTCCAGGACCCGCCCGAAACCGAAGGCTGGTGCGGGATCGCCCATGGCTGCCGATTCGCCAAAGATGAAGATCCGTTGAGTTGCCTCCCGCTTTTCCAGCGGCAATCGGAGCGGTTGGGGCGATCGGGCGAGCCCGGGAGGAAAATAGCGGCGCGCGAATTGGTCGTTCTCGATCAGGAACGTCTTTCCCTCGATCTCGCGTTTGAGGAAAAAACCGGTCGGGTAGCCGTATCCCACGAGCCGCAACGCAACCTCCAGGAGGAGCAGGAAGAGAACCGGCAAGGCCAGCGCCACCAGCCGAAACCAGCGCCGGCGATTTCCCGCACCGGGCTCCGGGCCATTGCGGCGCCCGCCACTATCCTCGCGCGGGGAATCCGCTTCGGCCTTTCCTGCTTTGCGCTGCGTCTTGTTCCGCTTCAACGCTGCAAAAGCTAACACGCTCAGCCCCGTCCTAAAATGGCAATCCGCTCCAACACAGGCCCGGCCTTGCAGCACCGCCGCTGACCCCATTGAATCTGCATTTGAACTGTTCTAGATTCGCGCGATGATACGCCGCAATCGGTTGCTCTTGCTGTGGGCATTCGGCGCAGGAATTGCCTCTCTGGTTGCAGCCGCGCCCAACGATAGGACCATGTCTGCACCCAGCCAATACTTCGGGATGTGCGACGCTTCGGCGGCGGTGGCCCTCAATGAAAGCTTCTTTGCCGTGGCCAATGACGAGGATAATGTCATCCGCCTCTTTCGTTTGGGCGAACGCAGTCTGCCTCTGGCCCGCTTTGACCTTTCCGCTTTTTTGCGTGTCGATCCCGAGGAGCCGGAAACTGATCTCGAAGGCGCGGCGTGGCTTGGAGACCGCATTTTCTGGATCACGTCGCACGGACGGAACAAGAACGCAAAGTTTCGCTCGAGCCGGCACCGGTTCTTCGCCACCAAGGTCGAGGGAACGGGTTCGCAATGCCGCCTTGTTCCGGAGCCGCAGCCCTACAGCGCGCTTCTCCAGGACATGTTGCGGGATTCGCGGCTCAGGCCCTTTAACCTGGCGGCGGCCGCGCGCAAAGCTCCGAAGGACCCCGGCGCGCTGAATATCGAAGGTCTGTGCGCCACCCCGGACGGTCGTTTGCTGATCGGTTTCCGGAATCCAATTCCGGAGAGACGGGCCTTGATCGTTCCATTGCTCAATCCCACCGAGGTCATCACCGGCAGGCGTGCGCGTTTTGGGGCGCCGATTCTCCTGGATCTGGGCGGATATGGCGTGCGCGACCTGGCCCTGTGGCAAGAGCAGTATTTCATTGTGGCCGGCCCACATGACGGCAGCGAGGCTGTATCGCGGCTTTATCTTTGGGACGGAAAGAGCGCGCCGCAACGGTTGGAGATTCCGGGGCTGGGCGATCTCAATCCGGAAGCAATCGTGATTTATCCCGGCAGGGACCAGCGGATTCAACTGCTGAGTGACGACGGCACACGCGAGGTGGGCGGGAAGAAGTGCAAGACACTTTCTGATCCGGCTCTGAAGAGCTTTCGCGGAGTGCAGTTGACCTTGCCGGAGTTGAAGGAGGCGTCGAAACCGGGGCGGACCGAAAGCGATTGAGAAGTGGTGCGCGTGGCGGGAGTCGAACCCACAACCTGCGGCTTCGGAGGCCGTCACTCTATCCAGTTGAGCTACACGCGCAACCCCGTCAAATTCAGGCGGCAGGGGAAGCGTAACTCAAGTCAAAACTTTGTCATCTTCTCGGTATGCCGAATCGTCCTGGCGGGCGGCACCTCGCGCCCAAGTCAACGACTTGAGAGAACAGAATGTCCAAACTTCAGAGCGACGTCGCTTCGTCCTCGCCGGCTGGCACTCGCCGCGGAGCATGCATTTAAATGGGAGAGGCCGCTATTCCCCCACCAGCCGGTAAAATCGCCCCTTCTGCTGGTCCTCTCCTCGGTGGACAAACTCAATTCTCCCATTCGCGTCCGCCCAGGCGGTGCCGATTTCCGTCCAGCGCTGCAGTTCGCCCGACATCTCGACGCGGTAAGCGCGTCCGGGCAAACCGCTGCCGATCAGCCTCACCCCGCTTGAAGCCAGGTCGATGTCCGACAAGCGCGGCGCAAAGTCCAGGCGAGTCCGCCAGAGGACGTCGTCGCCAAAGAAACGGGCTATCGAACACCAGTTGTAGCCCAAATGCGGCGCGGGCCGGCCCGGAGGAATGGGCTTGGCAAAGTGAGCGGCCATCGCGCTATAGAAGGTCATCTCGGCGGGCGTGAGAAAACGGCGGTACGATTCACCGACAAATCCGATCTGAAACTCGCGCTGGGCAGTGGATGGTCCCGGCTCGCGCACACCGTGAATCGCCTGGATTTCCTGGATGCTGATTGCTTGGGCAATCTCCGTAACGGGAGCATCGCAGAGGAGCGCGTTCGGAGAGCTGTTTCGAATGAGAGTCGGGGGCACCTGGCTGCCGTCGATAAACCCCATCAAATACTTTTCCAGCGGCGACGCCGAGTTGAGTCCGCCTTCGGGGAGGCAATCGAAGGCCCATTGGCCGGCGGGCCCCTTTTTCCAGGCTTCGCCGCCGAGGTGGCTCCGGCTGTTGGCAAAGCGGGTATAATGGGAGTTCGCGCAAATCCCGAGGGAATCGTCGAGATACATTCCCCACTGATGCAGGAGTTCATGCGCGATGTTATGGCTGTTCAATCCGCGTTCGAGCGTGTCCAGCGTGGTCACACCCTGCAACCGTGCGGCGCTCCCATAGAAAGTTCCAAAATCGACCTGCGGCTGCCCAGTGCCTGTGTGGCGAACCCGCACCGGCAAATGGGTCCCAGCCACAAAATTCCATGAGTGCAACCAATGATGGGCTTCGACGTGGTCGAGCGAGACGAAGACAAGAAAATCGAAGAGATCCGGAAGGCGCTGGTAAATCCGGTTCGCCAGGTCCCGAGGTGAAGCACCGGGAAGAAAGCGCAGTTGCCGTTGGGTGGCGCGCAAGTCGGTCTGAACATTGATGAAATGCTCGGACATCATAATGTCCGGACCTGCCGGAAAGGTCGCGATCACAGGCACCGAACTGTTCATCACCACCACATAAGGCGGGATGAGGAATTGGTTCGTGCTTCCATCCGCGTAGGTCATCTCCACCGCGCCCAGGCCAACCATTTCAAATCCGGCCGGGCTGTTGGTGTTGCGGTAGAGAAACGCCGCCATGGGCACGGCGCTGTGGTAGTGAAGCGGTTCGGAGGTAAAGACGCCATCCTGCGCGGCCCGATCGGTCCCGGAGCCGTCATCCCGCAGGAGAAGGAGATTGGCGCCGGAGGCTGCGCGGAAACGGGAGGAAAGGCTTAGCCGCACACTGGTTCCACCGGAGCCGGGCGCGACTTCGAGACGGAAGGTATCGACGCCATCATTGCGAACTACGCTCGGGATGACCTCGTAGCAGTGGGCGCTATCGGGCAAAAAGGAAGCCTCTGCCGGTTCGGCCGCATTCGCGGGCTGAACCGGCGCTGCGAGTTCGCATACGCCGCAAATCGGTTCGCTCCGTTCCTGGCTGTCGAGGACTTGTGCGCCGGCGGAAGACGAGCCGGGGGCAGCTATGGTCACCAGACAGAGAAAAGCCAGAGCGCGTGCATACACTCCGGCCCCGGGACAATCCATTGTCGGCATTTCGAGGTGTTACAGGTTCCTGCCACGCGGCCGCAGACATAGCAGGAAAGAGATCGCGCGACAACAGTTAGTACGGCCCGGCCTCTGAGCCCGGAAAATGGCAAATGAATAGAACCTCGAGCCTGGGCGGCAAGGTCTCGCAATGGAGCCGCCTCCGCTCCCGCCTATTTCGCCGCTTCCCGATTCGCGCCTGTCCGATAGGAGACCCACCAAAAGCACTGCCGAAATTCAATGCGCAGATCAACAGTGCGGGGCTCGAACAACGCCACCAGTTCTGAACGATCATAATAATTCTTCAGAATCTCATAAGACGAACCATCGCGAAGGGTTCGCCGCTTCATCGTATCGATCGAGTTTGTCCGCCGGAGCAACCCTCCGCCCAGGCCCGGCACGAAAACATTATCCGCCATGAAAACCGCCGCGCCGGGCTCAAGCCGGCTGTGGAACCGGTCCAGGAATTCGATCAATTGCAATCGAGAGACATGAGAAAGCCAGAAGTTCGCGGCTCCGGCGTCGAATTGGCCGGAGAGGTTCTCAAGGGCGAAGGCGTTCCCCGTCTGCCATCTCACAGCGGGCCCCAGGCATTTCCGGCGGGCGACTTGAAGCATCGAAGGCGATGCATCCAACGCGGTGACGTGGAGAGCGGTTTCCGAGATGGAGCGGGTCCAATATCCAGTTCCGCACGCCAGCTCGAGCACCCGTTTGCCGCGGAAAAGTTCCTGCATGGCGGCGGCGATTGTTTTCTGTTCCGCCTGCCGCCCTGGCTCCGCCCGATGGAAGATTTCTTCGTACTCCTCCGCGCGGCGCCCGTAGTATTCGATCAAGCAGTCGGACATGAGAGATTCTTCTAGGGCAATTCGCTCCGAGGGTCTCGCTTTTTAAATCGGAGCCGGCCCCGGAGATCGAGTCCAGACGAGCCTGGCAGTTTTTGCGCGGATCGCGTCTTGCCTGCCGTGCAAAAAAGTGTATGGTGCAAAACTTTATGTACCCCGTGAAACAAGCACGTTACGTTATCGCTACATTCTGCGCCCTGGTTTTAAGCGGCTTTTGCAGCCCAGTTTGCGCCGGCTTGATCATCAACGAGATCCATCATAATCCGGATGTTGAGAGCGAACTGGTCGAGTTTATCGAGCTCTATAACACGGACAGCAGCGCGGTCAGTATTGGCGGTTGGACGTTTACCGATGGGATTGAATTTACCTTCCCGGCCAACACCATGATCGCCGCGAATGGTTATGTGGTGGTGGCCGAGAATCCGGCGCATTTCCAAGCGAAATTCGGGTTTGCCCCGCACGGGCCCTACCTTGGAAGGCTGAGCAACGAGGGAGAGAAAGTCGAGCTGCGCGATGCGGCCGGGAACGTCATCGATGAAGTCGAGTATGGACTTGGCTTTCCCTGGCCCACAGTGGGCGACGAGCCCGGGTTATCCATCGAGCTGGTGCACCCGTCTTTTGACAACGATTTGGGAGGGAACTGGCGCTCCTCGGCCCTGGGCGGATTCACGGCCCCGCCTGGAACGACTTTGGTGCCGAAGCGGTCGAGTTGGAAGTATTTCAAAGCGCTTTCGGAGGCCTCGAATCCGACCACAGCCTGGCGACAGGTTGGATTCAATGACACCACCTGGCTGACCGGCGGGACTCCATTCTATTATGAAGACAGCGGAAGTGATTACACCCCATCGGGCAATACCGTGCTCAACGACATGCGCAACAACTACACGTCCGTCTTCATGCGCAAGACCTTTAACGTCTCCGACCCCGGAGAATTTGGCAGCCTGGAAGTGGATATTGCGGTGGATGATGGCTGCATCATCTGGCTGAATGGGTCGGTCATCGCCCGCCTGGGCGTAGCCGGCGGCGAGATTCCTTTCAACGGCACGTCAGTGGACGCGAGTGGCGAGCCGAAGACGCTGGTGACATCGGTGCCTGCGGGTCTGCTGCAAGCCGGCAACAACGTTCTCGCGGTGCACGCCCTTAATCAGTCCTTGGGAGGTAGCAGCGACTTTTACATCGAGGCCTCAT
>CAZCUL010000352.1:0-3654 GCA_964501475.1 uncultured Verrucomicrobiota bacterium
ACTGCCGTCAGTTCATCGCGACTGTCGCCGCCAAAGGACTTCTGCCAAAGCTCGTTGCCGTTTTCGTCGGTCCGAATGGCCCAGAAATCAAAAGAGCCCAGGTTCGGACTGGTTTTGGTGCCGTTCATTTCGGACGTTGAAGAACCGGCCAGAATAAACCCGCCGCCAGCCAGCGGCCACAGACCGCTGAGTGTGTCTTCATCGTCGCCGCCGAAAGTCTTCTCCCAAAGCCGGCCGCCGTTTTCGTCGAGCCGGACGATCCAAAAGTCCAGCCACCCAAAGTTCGAGCTGGTTTTGTTTCCGCTGGGTTCGGAAGCCGATGAACCGCCAACGATGAACCCACTGCCGTTTAAAACTTGGATCGTACGAAGATATTCCAGGTTGGTGCCGCCAAAGGTCTGTTGCCACGCGATGGTAAAAGCGTCACCTTCGCTGCCTCGAGCAAAGGAAACGAGCCATGCGAGGCCGAGCCAGATCATCCACGATCGTTTCATAAGGATGGCTTCGGAGTAATGTTGTCAGCCGTTGATCAAAAGTCTCGATTTGCCCTTCCATGGCCTGATTACTGCACACCTCTTATAACAAGGGATTCACATCGAGGGAAGGGCCTCGCGCGAAAGACGGGAAAGGGGTAACCGATGGAGGGCCGGTCGAGCTGCAACACGCCGGCCTTGAGGCAAAGCGAGGGGTCGCGGCGAACTTAAAGCGCCGGTCGTCTTCCGCCTGCAAAAATCTCTTCAGGACGTTGGCTAAAAAGCGATGGGCTGTTCAAAATGCAACAGGCTGAGGATTCGCTTCGAAATTTTTCATCACACCTTTAAAGCCGTTCGGCATGAATCGTTTAGAACTTCGGGGCGAAGCAAATGTCCCGGTGGCACCTGCGGTGCTAAAGGTCGGCCGATGCTTCTTTTCAATCAAAGCATTTTACGTCTGTGGTCTGTTCCGCCGCTTCAACGAGCACTCCCATGTCTTGTCGCTCGCCTGACCGGCGGTTCGGCCCACAGACCGCTCCAGCTCGAGCGCGGCTTATCGAACCCTCTCGCAAACACAACGAACACCTGCCCATGAAGAGATTCATCCTCACGTTCAGCATTCTTGCCGGCCTGATGGCCTTTCCTTTTGCCGGTTTCGCGGCAGACACGCCACCGGCTCCTGTCGAAACCGCCGTGGCCGCCGAGGCGGCGGAAGCGCCGCCCACGGCTGCCGACGCCATCTTTGCCACAAACAATTTGTGGATGATGCTCGCCGCAGCGCTGGTGTTCATCATGCATCTCGGCTTCGCTACGCTCGAATCGGGTCTGACCCGCGCCAAAAACACCACCAACATTCTGTTCAAGAACACAATGGTCATCTGCATCGGCGTGATGACCTACGCGGTGTGCGGATTCAGTTTAATGTATCCGGGGTTCGTTGAAGGTTCGAAGGCCTGGTTTGGATTTGCCGGCTTTGGAATTATGCCTCCGGAAAATGGGATGACCGCTGCCTACAACCCCGGCTACACCTATTGGACGGACTTTCTCTTTCAGGCAATGTTCGCAGCGACGGCGGCAACGATCGTCTCCGGCGCGGTGGCTGAGCGCATCAAGCTCTCGTCGTTCCTGGTTTTCTCCACTGTTTTCGTCGCCATCGCTTATCCTATTGTCGGCAGTTGGAAGTGGGGTCTGGGCTGGCTGAACACGCTCGGTTTCTACGATTTTGCCGGATCCACTCTGGTGCATTCGGTGGGTGGTTGGGGGGCTTTGGCCGGCGCCATCATTCTCGGTCCGCGCCTCGGCAAGTATCTCGGCGGCAAGACGCGGCCCATCCTCGGGCATAGCATGCCGCTGGCGACCATGGGCGTCTTTCTGCTCTGGCTCGGCTGGTTCGGATTCAACGGCGGCTCCGTCCTCTCGGCCGATCCGGCCAACGTATCCCTGGTATTGGTCACGACCTGCCTGGCCGCGGCCGCGGGAGGCGTGGGCGCCATGGTCATTTCCTGGAGTTTGTTGAAGAAACCCGATCTGAGCATGGCTCTGAACGGCATCCTCGCCGGCCTGGTGGGAATCACCGCCGGCGCGGACCAAATGGGGCCGCTCTCGGCCGTCATCATCGGCTTCATCGCCGGTCTGATCGTGGTTCTCTCCGTGATGATGTTCGACAGGATCAGGATTGATGACCCGGTCGGGGCGATCTCAGTGCACTTGGTTTGCGGCATCTGGGGCACGCTGGCGGTCGGCTTGTTTGGCGCCATGGCCGGCTGGGCGCAGGTGGTCAAACAATTGGCCGGGATTGCGGCGATTGGCGCCTTCACCTTTGTGTTCGCCCTTGGATTGTTCCTGGGCGTGAAAGCGGTCATGGGCCTGCGCGTCAGCGAAGAGGAAGAAAAGGAAGGGCTGGATATCAAGGAACACGGCAGCGAAGCCTATCCTACCTTTCAGCCCGTTGCCGAGGTTTGAGAAGCTGTCCCATGAACTTCGCCGCATCTGATCTGAGAAAGCTCATTTGGATCGGGGCACGAAAGCCAGAGTCTCCTTGGGTCGGCTGCTACAGTTCAGTTCCACCGAACAAAGACGTTAACCGGATCACCTGCCGGACGGCGGTTGAAGAAAGCCGCCGGCCGGCACTCATCAAGCAACCAACATGAAAAAAATCGAAGCCATCATTAAACCGTTCAAATTGGAAGAGGTAAAGGACGCCCTGGGCGAAGTGGGCATCGAAGGAATGACTGTCAGCGAAGTCAAGGGGTTCGGCCGGCAGAAGGGCCACACCGAGATTTATCGCGGCAGTGAATATACGGTCGATTTCCTGCCCAAGATCAAAATCGAGCTGGTCCTGCCCGAAAACCGGGTCGAGGCCGCCGTGACCGCAATCGTGGGCGCGGCCAAAACGGGAAAGATCGGCGACGGGAAGATATTCGTTTCGCCCATCGACGAAGCCATCCGGATTCGCACCGAAGAGAAAGGCGACCAGGCTGTTTAAGCGCAGTGAACCTTCAATCATCCGTTCATTACAAAAATGAAAAAGCTCCTCTCGTGTCTTATCCTCACTTACGGGTTGTTCACCGGCAGTCTCGTTGACCTTTCCGCCGCGGAAGGCGACGCCCCTGCCACGGAAGCGGTCGCGGAAGAAACGCCCGCCATCGATTCCGGCAGCACAGCCTGGATGATTACCGCATCGGCCCTGGTGCTCTTTATGACCTTGCCGGGATTGGCCCTGTTTTACGGCGGACTGGTCCGGGCTAAAAACGTCCTGTCCGTGCTGGTCCAGTGTTTTGCTTTGGCCGGCATTATTACAGTCCTCTGGGTCGTCTATGGCTACAGCCTGGCCTTCGATACCGGTGGAATGGAAAAGGGTGTCACGAACTTCAATTCCTTCTTTGGCACGCTGGGAAAGGCCTTTCTGGCCGGTGTTACGCCCGATTCCGTCAGCGGCGTCATCCCGGAAATCGTCTTCTCCATGTTCCAACTCACATTCGCCATCATCACTCCGGCGCTGATCGTGGGCGCCTTTGCCGAGCGCATGAAGTTTAGCGCCATGCTCATCTTCAGCGTTATCTGGTTCACGTTCTCCTACCTTCCCATCGCACACATGGCCTGGGCCGGCGACGGCGCTTTGTTTTGGGATTGGGGAGTGTTGGATTTCGCGGGGGGCACGGTCGTGCACATCAATGCCGGC
>CAZCUL010000353.1:0-6232 GCA_964501475.1 uncultured Verrucomicrobiota bacterium
GAATCGCCTTTTCGCTCCGAGGGGGGACAGTTACGTGTCATCAGCCGCGGGCCGACATTCCCGGGCCTGTTGGCCGCCGCCTTCGACCAGATTCGCCAGAACGCCGAAGGCAACGTCGCCGTCCTGGCGCGCCTCCATCAGGTTCTTGTGATCGTCGCCGGGCGGACCTCCGATGAACAGCGGCGTAACGAGCTCCGCCAACAGGCCGTCCTGATCGCCGAGACAGCCGAGCGCAGCGTCCCCTCGGCCCACGATCGCGCGACGATTCAAGCGGCCCAGGCGGGGTACGCCGAACCAGCCGCTGCAGCAGACGGCGGGACATGATTCGTTTTTCCAGACCACAGCTCACCGGTGCCCCGCCGCTGCTGAGCTTGGTCGTTCGCCGCAAGACCCGCGCGAGATTTTGCTGGCGCCCGGAGTTGCGTTGCAGGAACAAGGTCGGTAGAGTGCGCACCGTGAGTATCGCTGAAATCAGACAACTGCCACTGCACGAGAAGCTCCAGATTATGGAAGCGCTTTGGGACGGCCTGCGGGCAAACGCGGACGCTGTCCTGATGCCGGACTGGCAGAAGAAACTCTTGGATGACCATCGAGCGGCCGTATCTGATGGACGCGAACGAGTTCTGGAATGGGATGAGGTCAAGGATTCCCTCGGTAAGAAGCACCGATGAGGTTTGGAATTCTGGCGTCCGCGAAGCGGGACCTGGACGAAGGATATGTCTTCTACGAATCGCAGGAAAGGGGGCTCGGGGCTCGGTGATTACTTCATTTCTTCTGTCCGCGCTGACATCGAAGGGCTTCGTATTTTCGGCGGCGTCCATCGAGTACTTACCGTGATTATCGCCTACTCTGCCGGATATTCCTTTCGCCGTGTTTTATCTAAAGGACGATGATGCTGTCACGGTATGTGCCGTTGTTGATTGCCGCCGCGATCCATTATGGATTCGGCGGCACCTATTGGAGAGCGGCGAACCAGGAGCTCCAGGCAACGCCGGTTGATGCCCCGCGCGAGCTCTTGAGTCGTCGGTCCGGCGTGCCTGAGCTTGATCGTTGGACGGGCGCATGAATCTCGCGAGCGAGTACAGGCAGCAATTTGACTGGCGAGCCTGGCCAAAGATCCTTAACGCGCTCCCTCCCGTTCGGGGGCAGGTCGTCCTTGACATGGGGTGCGCAGTGGGTGATCAGGCGGCCGAGTTCGTCGCTCGGGGAGCTCGTGTGATTGGCATGGATATAGATCACAAGCTGATCGAGGAGGCGCGGTCCAGAAAGCTCCCGAATGCGGATTTCCGAAAGTCTGACCTGCGGACATTGCCGGATCTCGGGGTGATGGCGGATGGCCTGTGGTGCAGTTTCGGCGCCGCGTATTTTCCTGAGTTGCCCACGATGCTCGCCTCCTGGTCGAGGAACTTAAGGCCCGGAGGTTGGATTGCGTTGACGGAAATCGACGACATGTTTGGACACCAGCCGCTCAGTGCGCGAGCAAAGGGATTACTCGACGAATATGCCCGTGAGGCGCTGGCTGCCAAGCGGTACGATTTTCACATGGGCCACAAACTCAGGGACCATTTGGAGCTATCCGGCTTTCAAGTATCGAGTGTGCTGACGGTGGTGGATCAGGAACTGTCATTCGACGGTCCGGCGCGACCCGGGGTGGTTGAGGCCTGGCGAAAACGGTTCGACCGCATGACACTCCTCCGCAACTTCTGCGGCGACGATTTCGAGAACGTTCGTGACGAGTTTCTCTGTTGCTTGAGCCGCGCAGACCACCGGTCGTTAGCCAAGGTATATTGCTGCATTGCCAGGAAGTGCGCCACTGACATGGCGCGCGTGCACGCAAATGCGTGACCCCGTCCAACAAATCGGATGCACCGAACCCGGCGGCCGCGCCTCCGTTTCAATTCGGACGCCACTTGCGCCGGGTCGGTGATCCTTGACGTTCGGTGAATACGTTTGGCCACGGACGTGGGTTTGATGGAGGCGGATTGGAGAGCCAGACTTGTTCTGACCACCGGCAGCAGGATCGATTGCGGCGGACATGGACAGCCCCAGCCGATTGGACCACGGATGGCGCGGATTTCACGGATACAGATTGCCGACAGGTTGGCTTGCGGTTTATCCGTGCCATCCGTGAAAATGCGAATTCAAATTGAAGTTGATCACCCAACCGGACGCGAGACCGAACTGGCTTCCCGCTGTGACGTTTTCAGGCTGGCCTGATTATGGATCGCTCTAATAATTTTTACCGTCAGTGGCTTCGGCTGTCAGCCAGTCGGTCCGCTTTGCGTTGGGCAAATCGACCGTTTGGTGCATGAGAATTTGGTTTCCATATTGGCTTTTGGTGCCGGCGATTCTCGTGCTGGCGATGTGGGCCGCTTCACTGTTTGGATATGAGCCATATCCGATCAAAGCATCTACAGCTTTCTTCGGGTCGTTATTTTGGATTCTGATGTTCTTGATTTTCCACGGCTTCATACGCGGATGGCGGTCTGTGCGAGTGTTTATTGTTCTTTTCATTGCTTTGAGCTTTGGCGCAATTTTTTACCGACAGCTTGTTCAGGAGTTAACCTTTTACCGACTGGGATTGGAGCTTGCGGGAGCCGCAATTCTTGCGGCACTAATTTACGCGGTCTTCTGGCCTAAAGGATCGAGGAATAAGAGACGTTTGAGAGCCCAACCAGGCGCTTCACCGAATGGCGGCCCAGCGGCGTCAGTTGACAATTCGAGCGCTCCCGGTGGGCCGCCATCGGTGAGCTGATCGTTCGGCGACCTTGCAGGCCGCGGCATTTTCTGCGATAGAAACCCCATGCGAAAAGGCAGTAAGCGTGAGTTCAGCGTAATCGTGGAGCGCGACGAGCAGGGCTATTATGTGGCGAGTGTTCCAGAGCTGCCTGGTTGCCACACCCAGGCGCGCGCTCTAGACAAGCTCATCAAGCGGATTCGAGAGGCCATTGAGTTGTGCTTGGAGGTTGAGCGAGACGAGCCAGCAACCACGGAGTTCATCGGAGTGCAGCGTGTTGCCGTTTGAGTATGCCGCGGCTGCCCCGATTGCGCGGACGGGAGGTGATCGCAGCTTTGCGACGAGCAGGGTTTGAAGTCCTGCGCACGAAGGGCAGCCACCACTTCATGCGCCATCCATTGGTCCCGGGTTGTTGAGTAAGATTCTGAGGGATGCAGACATGGATCCGGAGGAGTTCGCGAAGTTTTTGTGAGATTCTTGCCGAACAAAATCGGTGCAGCCAACAGCGCCCCGCGCTTGCAGTTTTGCGGCTTTGGGTTTTCCATTCATCTCGTTGCAGGCGGCGCGGCGCTTACGGGCGCTGTGGCTGACCTCGCACGTTCGGCCGCACTAGAATCTTGTTGGCTATGATTAGCCCAAACAGTTCGACCCGGCGTTGGATCGTCATCGCAGGCTGGTTAGCTCTGCTCGTTGTGGTTGCCCTGCAGTGGCGTTCGATTTCCCAGTTGCGCCATGAAAACGAGTTGCTTCGCGCTAAGCCACAGGCCGCGTCGCCGGAGGCCTCAAATCAGCCTGCCTTGTTCGCCGCAGCTATCGATGTGGAGCCGTTGCAGAAGGACAAGCTTGAGCTTCTTCGGCTGCGTAACGAAGTGCGGAAACTCCGGGAACAGGCCTCATCCCCAACGGTCGACGCTCGGCCCGTCGCTTCCCTGCCTGTGCCGGCCATCGCGCCTGCGGTCCAGTCTCCCGATGATGAAGCACGGCAGTTGGTTGTCGCTGCCATGCAGGGAGGAGATTCCAGCGCATTGGAAAAATTGGCCAATCTGGCGGCAGCCGTACGCACGATGAAACCTGAGGAGGGTGCCGCGGCTCTTTCGCGTATCCGGTCAGCTTTCGAGCTGCTCGGAACAGAGGCGGGTCGAGGCAACCAGGCGGGGTTGCAAGTGCTCTGGCAGGCATCGCGGATCGGAGAGTTGGGTGGGTTTGCGGTGATGGGTCTGGGGCAGGCTGCGGGCTTGGGCAACGAGGAAGCATTGAGGCCCCTGCTGGATCCGGAGAGCTATCTCCTCCTGCGCTCATCAGCCACGTCGGCTTTGAAGCCCGCAGCGGACGCAGGCAACGAGCGCGCTATTCAGGCGCTGGCCGCCACCGCCGCCGACCCGAAACACCCGGCCCTCTGGTATCTGGCGGCCCAGGGGCTGGAAACAGCCGCTGCTGCCGGGAACGCGACCGCCATCGATAGCCTGGCCACGTTGGCCACCGCGGAAAATCAAAACGTTAGTAAAGTGGCGGTGCAGGCGTTGGAAGCAGCAGCCCGCAAGAACCAGCTCCGAGCAGAAGAGGCGTTGCGGAAGCTGGGTTGGAGATGAATCGTCGATGAGGAACGATCGACCGCAACCGAACCAGACGCTCCAGCCAAGCCCGGAGAGCGCTCTCAGTTCCGCTTCGCGGTTCACGTGTCTTGACCCGGGCTGGCTGAGCTGATTTCGTTAGCCGACATCGCCCCATGAGCGTTTTCATCGCTACAAGCTGGTATTCGTCATCCAGTCTTTATTCAGGTTGGCTCGCGATGGTGGCTGTCATTTCAGCGTTGGCCTGCTCCATCGCCTCGCTCCGCAGATTGCACCTGGCAGTTATCGGTCAGTTGTTCGTGATTGTCGGAGCGCCAGTCTTATTCATCACGGTTCTGTTTTCAGAGTTGGGCATGTTCGTCCTGAAGGACGGCAGAGAGTTTGGTTTTCCCCTTTGGGCTCGTGCGTATCCGAATGCCGCAGATTTTCTCGCGACGTATATCGCGCTGGGTGCGAGTTACCTCATCGCCCGTGAGGCCACGCGGATGCCGCTTCGAGCGGTTCGCATCATTGGCTGGATTGAGGTTGTCGGGTTTGTGTTGCTCGGAGCATTCGAGCTGCTTTTATTGTGTCGGAGGATTTATGTCGGCTAACAAGTCTATGGAGACTAACTGCCGCCCCACCTCTCCGCTCAACGCGTGGCGGCAATTCGAATGTGCCGTTCACGCTCGACCTTGCCTCTCCGGCGGCAGTCGCTCAGCTCGGCGTTAGCCAGAATTCCTATGATCAGCGAATCAACGAAGATCGCACGACAGGCGTTCGAGCTTGCTGATGCCGGCAAGGACAACGAGGCGATTGCTCTTTATCGCCAGGCCCTTTCGGATGCTGACCCCGACCACACTGATCTTTGGCAGATTCGAGGGGGGTTTGCCTGCGTTCTTGAGCGGTCCGGCGACCTGAATGCAGCGCGTGAGCAGCGAGAGTTGGCCATTGATGCTGCTTTGAGGCAGGCGAGCAGCGAAGACTCATTGACGGTTGCATCTGCGAGATACTTTCTCGGAGAGCTCCTGCTGAAGATGCAAGAGCCAGAGCAGGCGCTTGCCACCGTTCGAGCATCCATGTGTGCATCCAGCATGGAATCAGTTCTCCGCACCGTTGAAGCGATTGCATGTTGGCGAACAGGTGCTGTCGCCGAGGCGAGGGTATCCGCAATGCGTGCGATTGAGTGTGCACGGAGTGATCAGCAGCGAGAGCGCATCGCGGAGCGATTGCATGAAATCCAATACAATGACTAACAAACCGGCTGCACCGAACCCCGCGATTCGCGCCTCTGTTCAATTCCGGCGCCCACCGGCGCGGGTCGGTGAGCCGGGACGTTAGCCGGTATCGACATGAGCAGCGTCATCGAACAAGTTCGCGAAAAGCTCTCGAAGTATCCGGAGGCGCGCATCGAGTACGATGCATCCTCCATTACGGTGTTCCCCAGTTCGCCCGATGGCTTTGCTGTTCGGCTCACGGTACGGGGGTGCGGAGCCGGAGAGCACTACACGATCTGGTACAACGGTTCGCACGAGGAGGTCGCACATTACCCGAAAGCAGCAATCGATCTATTCGCGTTCGGTCTGTCCACTGGTTGCCGTTTGCGGGAGTATTCGCGAGCAGGTCGAGCGTATCGCTGGATAGTAGAAGCATGGAGTCCGCAGCGGCGACGATGGGAAGCAGACTGGGATGTTGTTCGGTGGATTCTGGCTCCGTTGTTGTTCTGGCGGCGACCGACCATTCGGTACCTTCAGAATCGACTTATTGATCTAGAAGGAGATGCGCCACATATCGGCTAACCAGACGCTGGTCGTGCCGAGAAAAGCCCGGGACGTTGGAATAGGGGTGACACCCCTTGAAACTCGTCAATGTTACCCAGTGGGTGCGTCAGCGGGTGCTGATCAATCCCACCCGACCAAAGACTAGCCAACAGGTCGGTAGCCGA
>CAZCUL010000354.1:0-8480 GCA_964501475.1 uncultured Verrucomicrobiota bacterium
GACATCGCAGCGCGATGTCCCTACCAGTTTCAGGGAGAGTTGCTGCCACTATTGTCTGCTTCCCGGCATGATGCTAGTCTTCACGATATGGTTGGTTTTCGAAGCGTTTTGGTCCGGGTTGCCTGCTCGGCAACATGCCTCTACCTGGCGTCCGGATGGCATTGCCCGGATGCAGCCGCTCAGCAGCCGAAGCGAAAATCACCCGCTCAACGGCCCTCCTTTCCCCCTTCCTTGCCTGGCGCAAATCAGGTCGCGACCGACCAGACAGAAGGATTTCTGGAAGCGCCTTCCACGCTGAGAGGGGGTGTCTCGATTGCCAGAGTCCCCCCAACAATCGATTTCATGTTTTTTCCGGGACAGGATTATCCCGGCAATCCTTGGTCGGCGTGGGGCGACAGTCTGGCTGTGAACGGGAAATATTATGCATCGATTGGCGACCATCTGGCGCCTGAAGGAAATGCTTTTCTTTACGAGTACGATCCCGAAAAGAAGGCGTTGCGCCGCCTCCTGAATGTTCGCGAAGTGCTCGACCTTCCCAAGGGCCATTATACTCCCGGCAAAATCCATGGCCGAATTGACCTGGGAGGGGATGGTTGGCTCTATTTCGCGACACATCGCGGCTCGACGCGGGTCACCACCGACGAGTTTCATTACAAAGGCGACTGGATCCTGCGGCATCATCCGGAGACGGGAAAGACCGAGGTGGTGGCCCAGGGGCCGGTTCCGAAGCACTGTATTCCCGCCACTGTTCTGGATTCGAAGCGCCTGATTTTTTATGGCGGAACAGCGATTGGGGATCGCGCACAAGCCGATTCCGAGAACGCAATTTGGTTTTTTGCCTACGACGTTCCGCAACGAAAACTACTCTACGCCGGCCCGGGCGGACCGGCGCGCTGTCTGATCCTGTCCCGTGCGACTGGCCGGGTTTATTTCGTCTCCGGGAAGGAAGACGAAGGCCAATTGATGCGTTACGATCCCTCTGCTGACGGTGGACCGCGGCAGATTCCGGGTCGAATTGGACTGCGCGCCGCTACAGAGGAGACGCCGGACGGAATCGTTTACACGGTTTCTTCGGGACAGGGTGGGCGCGAAGCTCTGCTTTATGCGTTTAACACGGGCACGGAAGAGACCGAAGCGCTGGGACCCGCCGCGGTCGGGACGCAAAATTACATCACTTCGATCCATGCCGACCCTTCCGGACGCTATCTTTATTATGTGCCTGGAGCGCATGGGGGAAGCGAAGCGGACGGTTGCCCGGTGGTGCAGTTCGACACGAGAACAAGGCGGAAGAAGGTCATCGCTTTCCTGCATCCATTCTATGAGGAGAAATATGGCTGCACCCTCAAAGGAACTTTCAGCTCGGCCGTCGATCCACGAGGGGACAAGCTGTACGTGACCTGGAACAACAGCCGCGGCGGAAGGGCCTGGGATTCCTGCGTGCTGACTGTGATTCGCATCCCGGAGGCGGAGCGCGCGCTTTAGGTCTAGCCGGGGGCTCTTCTATGGGTGCGAACGAGGGAGAACATTTTAAGCCGGAACCGGGCCTGCGTTTCGCCGAACATCTTCAGAAATGCCAGGTCGTCGCGGAGGTTTTGCCGGAGGATGGCCTGATTCCAAACAACAAGCTGCCTTTGCTGATCTATGCCGGCGCTTTGCAGTTGCCGGCGCGAAACGCCGCGCGCCTGGTGGAAGAAATCCTTGCATCGAACCGATGGCGCGGATGTTGGCGGAACGGTATTTATTCATTCCACCATTACCACAGCACGGCGCACGAGGTCCTGGTCGTTTACGGCGGCTCGGCGAACGTGCTGCTGGGCGGCCAAGAGGGCCGCCAGCATGCCATCCACGCGGGCGACGTCCTCATCATTCCGGCCGGTGTGGGGCACAAAAACCTGGGCGCGAGCGACGATTTCGCTGTCGCAGGTGCCTATCCTGACGGGCAGCAGTGGGATATGTGCTATGGAAAAAAAGGGGAGCGCCCGCAGACCGACGAGAACATTTCGCGCGTGCCTCTGCCCAAAAGCGATCCTGTCTTTGGCGCGAACGGCCCATTGCGCAACTATTGGCGGCGGTAAAGCGTTTCTGGATGTTCCAGGGAAACGCAGGAGTTCATCCCGCATTTGGTCCGCCTGGACTTGCTCGTCCATAGGTCCACGCGGCCGTAGAAAGAAGAAAAGAGGGGCCTCGCCTGAAGCTCGGCCCCGCTTAGTCCCAACTTCCCCTGAACCTGCCTGTGCGAATATTCCTCGCTGAGCGCTACTCGGCTTTAACTTCCAATTGATCATCAACGCTGAGCACGCCCGGAACGCTCTTGGCATACTCTTCGATCGCCTTCTTCTCTGCCGCGTTCTTTACAACGCCCCGCAGGGTAACCTTTCCATCGCGGGTGATGATCTTGATGTTGTGCGCGGCCGTCGAAAAACGGTCCTTGCCAGGCTCAACCACAATCCACTTGCGAATTTGCTGAGTGATTTTGCGGTCGCTTTCGCTGGTTCCCTGATCAAACGGCGTCAGGGTTTCGCCGCCGGCATCGCGGACGTTACGACGGGTGTTGTCCGGCTGCCTCATCCAATATCCCGGCTGCCCGTAAAACTCATAGACTTCCACCACATAGAGCGCTGTCGGGTCGGGCGATTTGGTCCGGTCCCATTTGGGCGCGGCCGTCAGGGTATCTTTGGTGGAACGCAGGTAAAGCGCCTCGTCGTTTGGTCCGGCCGTAAAGGTCTCGGGCGGAACATTTGCAGTTTCATCCCGGTTCTCTTCATCGATGATCGCAAAGACGATGCGTCCGCCCTGCAAGTCCACCATCAGGTCCCAAAGCTCTCCAAGTTTGTCGCCCGTCATGGAAAGCACCGGCTTTCCACGTATGTCGGACACTTTCATGAATCCCAGCCGTTCTTCCTGTGAGATCTCACGGTAGCGTTCCGGGAAGGTCTCTTTGGATTTTTCCGGCACTTCGGCGTGGTAACGGTTCACGATCTTGTGCCAGGCATCGTCGTCGAGTTTCGGCCAGGCCGTCCGGTCGAAATTCGGTGAACCTTCGAATGTCTTCTTATCCACATTCAGAATCAAACGTTCCGGGTTCCGGGCCAATTCGAACTTCCGTGCCGGCACCGCCACCAGTTTATCACCGATTCCCAGAAAGCCGCCGGTCGAGACAATGACATACGCCACATCGCCGCGCTGCAAGTCCAAGATCATGTCTTCAATTTTGCCGAGGGTTTCGCCCTTCGTGTTTTTGACCTCGGTGCCAAGGATTTTTTCCGAAAGCCTGGAGCGGAAGAGTTGCTCCTGCATTTTCGCCAGCGTCTCTGAGCTGCGATCGAAATTGCTCGCGGTCTCGCGAGGTTGGCGGTTCTTTCCTTCATCCTTGGCAGCGGCAGCCAAAGAAACCGGCAAGCACACCGCCCCGGCCAGAACTGCGCTGAGAAGATAGGTTGTTTTCATAGGTAAAGAGGTTTGTTGGTTCGTTCGTAATCCATTTTCAACCGGTTCTTCGAGCGGTTCATGTGCCAGCAAAACTCTTTCTCCGGGCACCGCAGGGTGAATGCGCGGTAAGATGCGCCTGCTTAGGGTTCTACAAACAAGCGTACGCCCGGCTTCAAACTGATAAGTGCACATGCCAGCCCAACACGCACCGTCGCTTCAGTTATTCAGTTGCAAAATGCGCTGTCTGGCTGGAAAGGATTGTGCATTTTGCAGCGCCACCGCCCTCGCATCTTCCCCTTTCGTCCGCGGTTTCGATGCGCCCCAGGCGAATTCCACTTGATTGCGCGGGAGTCAGCCTTTTAGCCTCCGCGCCATGCGCTTCGTTTCAACTGTCTGTTTGATTTGCTGTCTGGTTGCCTGCCGTAACCCCAGGCCGTCTGCGGAGAAGCAGGCGGGCGCTCCTCCCACGCTCGATGACTTTCAAGCCCGGGCGAAGCGCTTCGGCGCGATCATTCGGGTGCCGGAGCTCGATTTGACACCGGAAGCGCTGTCGGCCGCCACTTCCAATGCCATTGCCCAGGCCAACGCCGCCTTGGACGCACTCGGCGCACGTTCGCAAGAGGAACTCACTTTCGATAACACGATCCGCGCGCTGGACGACATCAGTTATCGCGCGGGCCTGACTGCGAACCGCGTCGGTTTGATCAAGGAGACGAGCCAGAGTACCGCCCTTCGTGATGCAGCCACGGAAGCCATCAAGGTCTTCGAAGAATGGGCGGTCGGCCTGGATTACCGGGAAGACGTTTACGCGGCTGTCAAAGCCTACGCTGATCGCAATCCAAAATTAAAAGGGGAGGATGCCAGGCTGCTCGAGGAGATTTTGCGCGATTACCGGCGAGCGGGATTGCAACTGCCGAAGGAAGAACGCGAAGAGGTCGAGCGCTTGCGCAAGGAGCTCTCGCGTCTCTCGACCGACTTCGACACCAATATCAACAAGGCCCAACGGGCGGTCCAGTTCACCAGGGCGGAACTGGCAGGTGTCCCCGAAACTTTTCTAAACCAGCCGGGCGTCAAGACTGGCGACGACGAATACACAGTGATGGCAAACATCACGTGGCATTTTATCACGGTCATGGACAATGCCCGGGAGGAGGAGACGCGCATAAGGCTGTTCATGGCCCGCGCCACCCTGGCCAAGGAAGAGAATGTTCCGCTCTTGCAGCAGATTCTTGAGTTGCGCAACCGCGTCGCCCAGAAGCTCGGCTACGCGACCTGGGCCGATTACAAGATCGAGCCAAAGATGGCCAAGGAGGCGGTGAAGGCGCGCGAATTTTGCGAAGATTTGGCCAGGCGCCTTCAGCCGAAATTCGACGCCGAGCTCGATGAATTTCGCGAAATCAAGGTCAAGGAAGCCAATGACACCAGCGCCCAGATCCGCATTTGGGATGCGCGCTATTTCAGCAACCAGCTCAAAAAGCAGAAATACGCCGTGGATCAGGAGCAGCTCCGGGCCTATTTCCCATACGAGCGGGTTCTGGAGGGCATGTTCGAGATTTACCAGCGCATCTTCGGATTGAAAATCTGGAAGGTCGAGCCGCCCTACAAATGGGTCGAGAACCTCGAATTATTCGCTGTCGCCGATTCGTCATCCAACGAACCTCTCGGCCTCTTCTATCTCGATATGTTTCCCCGCGAAGGCAAATACAATCACTTCGCGCAGTTCGGGATTATTGAAGGCAAGCGGCTCTCCGATGGCGCCTATCAAAGGCCGACCGTGGCCTTGATTTGCAACTTCCCCGCGCCCCAACCCGACAAGCCATCGCTGCTCACGCATCAGGAGGTCGAGACGCTCTTTCATGAGTTCGGGCATGCGTTGCATTCCATTTTGACCCGGGCAAAGTATGCGCGCTTTTCGGGCACGAGTGTGCCGCGCGATTTTGTCGAGGCGCCTTCGCAGATGTTGGAGAACTGGGTGTGGGACAAGGAGGTGCTGGATGGCTTTGCCGCGCATTACCAGGACCCGGCCAATAAGATTCCGCAGAGAATTCTGGACCAGCTCAAGGCGGCCAAACTGGCCACCGTTGCCAGCTTTTACCGAAGGCAGCTCTCCTTTGCGCTCACGGATTTGGCCCTGCATACAGAGGTCAAGGAAGGGGTCGATGGTGTTCGGCTCTCGAACAAGGTCTTAAGCGAGGTCTATCTGCCCATGCCGGAGGAGACCGCCTTCGTGGCCTATTTCGGACATTTGACCGGCTATGACGCGAGCTACTATGGCTATGCCTGGGCCGACTCTATTGCGGCCGATATGGCAACGGTATTTGAAAATGCGCCGAACCAATTCTTCGATGTGAAGGCGGGCCTTCGGCTGCGCAAGGAAATCTACGAGCCCGGCGATTCACGCGACGTGGACATCTCCATTCAACGCTTCCTCGGCCGGCCCTGGTCATCCGACCCATTCCTCAAAACGCTCGGGCTTGGCCCGGTGAATCTGCAAGTGAAGTGACGGGCTTCAATCGCCTGGGGAAAATGCGGTGCGCCGGGCAGTGCGCGTTGGTCGCCCCCTGCGGACCCTTGCTGTGCAGGCGCACGCTCACGTTGGCGGTGTCCACGTCGCGGGCGTCGATGACGAGCATGGTGTGGACGGGGGCGCGCTCGGCTTCGCCGATCTTGGCTTTGATCGGGTCGGGACCGAGGTCGCTCTCGACGCGCACTTGCTCGGCGCGAAGTTGCTGGATGGTTTCCTTCGGGTAAGTGACCAGGCGGCTCCTCGTCGTTGAGCGTCAGCACGCGCACCTGTTCGGGCGCGAGCCAGAGCGAGAAGTTCCCGGTCCCGCAGACGCGGGACTCGATGAGGAAGCCGATCAACTTTTCGCGTTATTGGCCACGAATCTCGAATGGCAAGTCAGGAAATTCTTTGCCAAGCCGCTTCGCCCTGTATTGCGGATAAACCTTCAGAATAGCCGGTTGCAAAACGTAAAGCGGTTTTCCTGTTTGCTCGCAAGCGCGCTGCAAAATCTCCTGGAGTTCGCGCTCCTTGATCGGCTTTGTCATTTGGCTCGCAAAATTCCGCCTCGAACATTTTACTCAGGACATCTTCACGCTTCATTGAATGCTTCCTTCAGCACAGCATCCGCCTCGGCGTAGGAAATTGTGTTGTCGTGAAACATTTTGAAGTTATTGCGAAGCAGCCGCGTTTCCGCTTCGATGCTCTCAACTGATAGCCCCATCGCCGCCAGGTTGGCTTCCGGTTTGCACCGCCTGGCAAAGTTGCTGGCGAATTCCCCAAACGTAATGAAGGCCGAGCAAACCATTCGATGACTTGCCAAATCCTCAAGAGTCGGCTGGTTGGTCAATCTGTTCGTTTCAAAAAAGCGCAGGTGTTTCACGGCAAAGAACCATTGGATAACGTGCTGCCGGAAGATTTCCACTGGGGATGGCTCTGGCCGGAATTCTTCAGTGTAAAATTCAAGCATATTTCCGCCGCGATGGCCCCCGAGGCGTGCCTGGCCTTGCGTGGTTTGCATTTTTGCTTTGTGCCGAGTTTTACGACCTGGCTCCGGGTCGGTTTTGGTTAGCGGTGTTTAGCTCGAACCTGGATAGACAGTAGGCTTCCCTGTCTTCGGAATCAAGGCAAATGGCACTAACGCGCAACGAACAGATTTACGCCCGCCGCTCTTTAATTGCCGCAAGAAGCTCCGCCACCACTTCCCCCTTCGGCTTCGCCCCTTGCGGACCCTTGCTGTGCAGGCGCACGCTCACATCGCCGGCGTCCACGTCGCGGCCGCCGATGACGAGCATGGTGTGGACGCGGGCGCGTTCGGCTTCGCCGATCTTGGCTTTGATCGGATCGGGACCGAGGTCGCTCTCGACGCGCACTTGCTCGGCGCGGAGTTGACGGATGATTTCCTTCGCGTAAGTGACCAGGCGCTCCTCGTCGTTCAACGTCAGCACGCGCACCTGTTCGGGCGCGAGCCAGAGCGGGAAGTTCCCGGCATAATGCTCGATCAGGAATCCGATGAATCGCTCGTGCGTGCCGAGCGGCGCGCGATGGATGCAGAGCGGCGTCTTGTCCGTGTTGTCGCGGTCGCGGTAAGTGAGGCCGAAGCGTTTCGGCACGGCGAAATCGACCTGGTTGGTCGCGAGCGTGAATTCGCGGCCGATCACGCTCCAGACCTGCACGTCGATCTTCGGTCCGTAGAACGCCGCTTCGTTCGGCACCTCCACGTAAGGGATGCCGGAATGCTTCAACGTGTCGCGAACCATGTTCTCCGTCTGAACCCAAAGCTCCGGTTCGTTCACGAACTTGGCGTTGTCGCCGGCGAGGCGGGACGGGTCGTGCGTGCTGAAGCGCATGATGTATTTCTCGATGCCGAAGATATTGAAATACTTCAGATACATCTCGTTCACCGCATTGAACTCGGCGGCGAATTGCTCCGGGCTGCAATAGATGTGGGCGTCGTTCATATTGAGCGAGCGCACGCGCATCAGGCCGAAGAGTTCGCCCGATTGCTCGTAGCGGTAGCAGGTGCCGTATTCGGCCAGGCGCAACGGCAGGTCGCGGTAGCTGCGCGGCTGTGCGGCGAAGATGCGATGATGGTGCGGGCAGTTCATTGCTTTGAGGTAGTAACGAACGCCAAGCTGGCTCAATTCGTCCTGTAACTTGTCGATCTTAACAATGCCACGAAGTCCCTCGCGCACTGCTGGAATGGGAGGTTCAGGCAGCTTGCTCTCTACAATTGCAGCAATCTCAGCCGAAATCTGCTCGTGCCGTTTCCTTTCCTCTTCCTCGAGAAACTGCATCGGCGGAAACATTGATTCTGCATAGAGCAACGGCAGATGTCCGCTTGTCAGATACATCTTCTCCTTGGCGATGTGCGGCGTCTTCACCCGCACGTAGCCGGCGGCGAATTCCGTTTCCTTCGCGAGCTTCTCCAAC
This sequence comes from uncultured Verrucomicrobiota bacterium, assembly GCA_964501475.1. Classification (GTDB taxonomy): domain Bacteria; phylum Verrucomicrobiota; class Verrucomicrobiia; order Limisphaerales; family CAZCUL01; genus CAZCUL01. The sequence continues at coordinate 8,366 of CAZCUL010000354.1, forward strand.
TCTTCCACAATCGCCGTGCCCTTCGGCAGCCACATGGGAAGGCCGGGCCCGACATATTCGGTGTCGATCACGAAGAGTCCCATCTCCGTGCCGATCTTGCGATGGTCGCGCTTCT
>CAZCUL010000355.1:0-9850 GCA_964501475.1 uncultured Verrucomicrobiota bacterium
GTAATGCCAACATCAAGGGACGATTGCGCACAGGGCCTGGCGGCTCTGTGCGTGTCGGCCCGAATGGCATAGTGGGGAGCAGTTCGTGGCACGAAACCAAGCGGCGCGGTATCGAGCCGGGATGGATAGATCACGACATGAATATTAGTTTGCCGGACGTCGAGGAACCCTATCGGGGCGCAGCAAAGCCCGGAGGGGGGGTCGTAAACGGCATTCTCTACAAGTACGTGCTGGAAAGTGGCAACTATCAGTTATCCTCCCTGAATCTTTCGGGTGGAGATAAAGTCCTGGTGTTAGGGAATGCAAATCTGTACGTGACAGGAAACGTTTCTCTCTCTGGCAAAGCATCTATTGAGATTGATCCTGCGGCCACATTGAAAATGTACGTCGGTGGACCGAATACGGCTCTTGGGGGCGACGGCGTAAACAATACTCGCCAAGCGGCCAACTTCATTTACTACGGACTGCCTGGAAACAAGTCCATCACCATGACATCCAACGGTGAGTTTACCGGGACCATCTACGCGCCCAACGCGCATGTGAAACTTTCCGGGGGGGGATCCGGCGTACAGGATTTCGTGGGTGCTTGCTTTGCGCGATCCGTAACGATGAACGGCCACTTTAATTTTCACTACGACGAAGCACTTGGCAGTTTCGAACTTCCCAATACCTACGTGGTGGTTTCCTGGACGGAAATCTAGCCGCGGCTTCTGTCCCTCTGGGATGCACATCAAGTGGGATCGAGTTGATCTACCATCCACGTTGTGAAAACTTACCGGGGACTGTGTGAGCACGTAATTGGCTTTGCTTTTTCGCATAGCCTACTATCGTCCGCTCACGTGAAGATTCTGCCCGCTACTCGGGATCACTTACCCGCTATTCTGGCGATCTACAATGAGGCTGTGTTGAACACGACAGCAACGTACGACTACGAACCGCGGACGCTCGAACATCGCATTGCCTGGTTTGAGGAACATCTACGGGATCGCTATGCCGTTTTCGTCGCCCTGGACGAATCCAGCACAGTCGTAGGCTGGAGTGCGCTTAACCAGTTTCACGATCGAGTTGGATATAGGTTTACAACTGAACTTTCCGTGTACGTGGCTGCGGCTCACAGAGGTAAGAGGGTTGGCCGGCAGTTGCTGCCGCCCCTCGTTGACGCCGCCCGCCGCCGCGGCTGTCATGCAATGATTGCGGGCATCGACGCCGAAAACGAAGCTAGTATTCGCCTGCATGCGACGCTCGGCTTCGAGAAGGTTGGGCATTTAAAGCAAGTGGGCTTCAAGTTTGGCCGTTGGCTTGATGTAGTCTTTATGGAGCTACGCCTGGAATGAAATGAATGGAGAGAATCGAGAGAAACCAGCACTCGCTAAGCTGGCTATTGGGCAGCGGCACGAGAAAACTATCTTGATACGCCCGGAGTACCTTAACCATGCGGGTACCTTGTTCGGAGGGAATATGATGCAGTGGGCCGATGAGATGGCTTATGCGGCCGCCTCGCTGGCATTCCCATCGGCGACATTTGTCACCAGGCTTTTCGGCCAATTTGACTTCACGCGCCCCATCGGGCAGGGCGACATCATAAAAATCTATAGCCAGTTGGAAAGTCGGGGTCGAACATCCTGCAAGATCCAGGTTTGGGGAGTTAATACCCGGACCCGGGAAGAAGTCTTTCGCACGTTTGCGGTACTGGTCAACGTGCGAAACGGCAGTAAGATCCCGCTTGTTCCATCCACCTCACTCTGAGCGTCCACACTCCGGCACACTCCGAGCGATCGTTCCCTACTTGATTTGGACCTCGTCGATGACCTTTTTGACGCCGGGGACCGCCCGCACTTCAGACACGATTCTATCCTTTTCCTCTTGCGATTTGGCGGTGCCTTGAAGCGTGACTTCGCCCAAAGCTACATTCGCGATAATATCCGTTCCGGGCAAGCTTGCGGTCCCATCGGTCGCGAGGGCATTGCTGACCACCTCGGAAACTGTTGGTGCCGCTTTGCCAGAGTCGCCGTTGCCGCAACCTGGGAGGCAGATAGCCAGCAACAAGCCGGTCAAAAGCGTGGTTTGAAACCTACGTAGCCGATTTAGAGTGGTCATTGGAGTATGCTGTAGTTCAAGATTGCGCCTGCGAGCTATCGCCCCAAACGTGATCTGCTTCCCGCTAGCCAGATAATGAATCGTCGAATCAATCAATCAAGAGGAATCAGTGTGCGTGAGCAGCTTCGTGCGATGTGTTGTCCGGATGCTCCGCAGTCAGTGGCGATATGGTGCGAAGCTTCTGAATGATTTCAGGAAGGTGTTTCAACAGATAATCGACCTCCTGCTCGGTGTTATAGAAACCCAGGCTGAAACGCAGACTACCCCGGGCTTGCATCGGCTGGACGCCCATCGCTGTCAGAACATGCGAAGGCTCTACTGATCCGGTCGTGCAAGCCGAGCCGCTCGATACGAAGATGCCGCGCTGATCGAGCATCATGAGCACAGCCTCCGCCTCGACGAATCCAAAGACCAAATTGGTCGTGTTCGGCAAGCGCGGTTCCTGTGCACCGTTTCGAGTCGTGTGAGTGATTTTGGTCAAGACTTCTTGTTCCAAACGGTCGCGCATGGCCCGAATACGCGCGCTTTCAGGACTCATTCGCTCCAGCGCCAATTCGGCGGCCCGGCCAAAGCCAACAATCCCAGCCACATTCTCAGTGCCCCCGCGGCGGCCCCGCTCCTGATGTCCACCAATGATGTAAGGCTGATAATGACTGTGACGCTTCACGTAAAGCATCCCGATGCCTTTTGGCGCATGCAGCTTGTGGGCGGACAACGATAAATAGTCCACGCCAATGCTCTGCACATCGATCGGGACTTTTCCCGCCGCTTGCACCGCATCTGTATGAAACAGGACTCCTTTGCTGCGGCAAATGGCCGCGATCTCCTCGACCGGAAAGATCACCCCGGTTTCATTATTCGCCCACATGACGGAGACGATCGCGGTGTCAGGCCGGATGGATTGATCCAGAAGATGGAGATCCAGCGAACCGTCGGATTCCACTGGCAAAAATGTGACGTCGTATCCGCGACGCTGGAGATATTCGCCAAAATTGATGTTCGCTGAGTGCTCGACCGACGTCATGACGACGTGGCGTCTTTCGGGTTGCATGACGAGGGCGCTGTGGATCGCCGAATTGTTGCATTCGGTGCCGCAAGACGTGAAAACGAGTTCCTTTGGCTCGGCATTGATCAACGCGGCCACTTTGGATCGGGCAACCGCGACATCCTTAGCGACGTTGCTACCGAAGGAATAGGCGCTTGACGGATTTCCCCACCGGTTTGTGAGAAAAGGCATCATCGCCTCCACGACTTCAGCCGCCACGGCGGTGGTCGCATTATTATCGAAATAACAGACCCTCGGAGGATTCATTCTAAGTGCGTCGGTAAAACGGACCGTAAATGACTAAGCTGCTAACATGACGGAGCTTACATACACGATAAGACTGAAAGGCCCTTTCAGAAAACTGTTTGACAAAGGAAACGCGGCTTCTAAGCTGTGTAAGTTGATCAATGAACTTATGATTCAAGCGCCTGCTGAACGTAAATTGACGCGAAACGAAGGACTTAAGGAGGCGAGCCCTTTTCTGGAGGGAACCATCGCCTCGACCCTCGCCGATGCGACCGCCGTACGGTTTACTGACGACGATTACGAGTTCCTCAAGTTTCACGGGGTATATCAACAGGATGACCGTGACAAGCGCAAGACAGGCAAGCAATACATTTTCATGGTCCGGACCAAGTTCCCGGGCGGCGCTATCACGGCCGATCAGTACCTTGCTTGTGACCGCTTGGCGGACCATTACGCTGATAGCACCCTGAGGATAACTACCCGGCAGGACTTTCAGTTTCACGGCATCTTAAAAGGGGCCTTGCGCCAGACTTTGCATGATCTGAATGAGGCGCTGGTCATGACCATCGCGGCTTGCGGGGACATCGAACGCAACGTGATGGCGCCGCCGACTCCTGCGACAAGTCCATTGGTGGATGGCGTCATCGAGGATGCCCGCCGCGTTTCTGAGGCCCTTTCACCGGCGACGCCAGCATACCACAAAATCTGGCTCGAGGGCGTTGAGCTGAATTTTAACGAGGACGAAACCCGGCAATTCTCCGATCCGCTTTACGGCAAGACTTATTTACCGCGGAAGTTTAAGACGGCCTTCGTCATTCCGCCGCTAAACGATATCGATATTTTTACGAACGACATGGGACTTGTCGTTATTGCGGAAGGCGATCAGGTTGCCGGTTACAACCTGCTGGCCGGCGGGGGCATGGGGATGAGTCACGGAAACGCGCAGACGTTCCCCAGGCTGGCCGATGTGATCGGTTTTCTCAGGCGGGAAGACCTTGTGGCGGTTGCCAAGGCAGTTATTACGATTCACCGCGATTTTGGAGATCGAACCAATCGCAAACACGCCCGCTTGAAATACGTTTTGGAAGAGCGTGGCGCAGACTGGTGCCGGCAGGAAGTGGAGAAGCGCGCCGAGCTCAAGATCGAGCCCGCGCGGCCATTTCAATTCACCCGCCAGGGGGACCTTTTGGGCTGGCATCAGCAGACAAACGGAAACTACTTTCTTGGCCTGTTTGTCGAGAATGGCCGGATCAAAAACATCGACGGCTACCGGTTAAAAGCAGGGTTGCGCCAGGCTATCGAGCGATTCAAACCGGAAGTGCGGCTGACCGCTTCACAAAACATTCTTCTCGTCAACGTGCAACCGGAGCAGCGGGCCGAAATCGAACTCATCCTAGCCGATCATGGCATCTCTGTAGAAAACCCATTTTCGCCGACTCGCCTGGCTTCGATGGCTTGCCCGGCTTTGCCGACGTGCGGACTCGCACTGTCAGAATCCGAACGTGTGCTTCCAGACATTCTTACTCGGATCGAAGCGTTGCTGTCGGAACTGGGATTGGCCAAGGATGAAATCGTGGTGCGCATGACCGGCTGCCCAAATGGTTGCGCCCGCCCCTACATGGCTGAAATCGGACTTGTCGGAAAATCGCCCGGCAAATATCAACTTTATCTCGGCGGGAATGAGGCAAGCACGCGGCTAAACCGCGTCTTTAGGGATGTCGTAAAGATGGAAGATATTGCCGGCGAGCTTCGCCCTCTGCTCGCGCGTTATGCCAGTGAGCGGCGTCAGGGCGAACGGTTCGGGGATTTCTGCGAACGCACTGTCTGGATGGAGGCCACTGCGCCTTGAAGTGGCGCCAAAGGAACGCAACGTCCAATGTCCCCAGATGATTCTGGTGTAGATTTTCATGCTGACCCTTTTCGAAGTTGCTCCGCTGGAAGAACGCTTCAACCAGGCTCCCACCGAGGAGGTTCTGGGCTGGGCCTGGGAACGTTTTGGCAAGAAAGCGGGCATTGGCACCAGTTTCCAAGGCTCCGGTCTGGTCATGATGCATTTGGCGAAGCGGCAAGGGCTGCCGTTTCCTGTATTTACGATCGATACGGGACTGCTCTTTCCGGAAACGACCCAGCTCAAGAAGCGGTTGGAAGAGTTTTATGGCTGCGAGATCGAGGCCATCGAACCCGATCTGAGTGTTGAACAACAGACTCGCGTGCAAGGCCCGGAACTCTGGAGACGCGATCCCGACTTGTGCTGCACCATTCGCAAAGTCTTTCCGCTCCAAAACAAGCTATCCGAGCTGCACTGCTGGATTACCGGTCTGCGCAGGCAGCAATCCGAAACGCGTGCGCAAACCAAAATCGTCGAGCTCTACGTGTTCGATTCCACCTCCGGGCGAGACATCGTCAAGTTGAACCCGATGGCCAATTGGAGCCGTGAGCAGGTCTGGAACTATATTCGCGAGCACAAAATCCCTTACAGTCCACTTTTGGACCAGGGCTATCGCTCCATTGGCTGCTGGCCTTGCACACGAAAGAGCGGCAATGGCGAAAATGAGCGGGCCGGACGCTGGACCGGATTTAACAAGGTTGAGTGCGGAATCCACACCTTCATGACCCGGAGGGAGGATTACCAGATTTAGGTGCTATGGATTATCTTTCGAGACTGGAAAACCAGAGCATTTACATCTTGCGCGAGGCGTTCAATAAGTTCGAGCACCTCGCCATGCTTTGGAGCATTGGCAAGGATTCGACGGTTCTGCTTTGGCTGGCGCGCAAGGCGTTCTTCGGCTATGTGCCCTTTCCTCTAGTGCATGTCGATACGACTTTCAAGATACCTTCCATGATCGAGTATCGAGATCAACTCGTGCGCGAATGGAAGCTCGAACTGGTGGTGGGAAAGAACGAGGAGGTGCTCAAGAGCGGCGTGACCTATCCCAACGGCCAGGCTACGCGGGTCCAGTGCTGCGGCACTCTCAAGAAAGATGCTCTTAAGCAGGTTCTGGAGAGGCACGGTTTTACGGGTGTGATCGTGGGTGTGCGTCGGGATGAAGAACCCACCCGGGCCAAGGAGCGTTATTTCAGCCCCCGCGACAAGAACATGGAATGGAATGTCGAAGACCAGCCGCCTGAACTCTGGGACCAGTTCAAAACCGATTTCCAGCAGGGCACGCATATTCGCATCCATCCTCTTCTGCACTGGACCGAGCTGAACATTTGGGAATACATCGAACGCGAGAATATCCCCGTGATCCCTCTCTATTTTGCCAATGGCAAAGGTGAGCGCTACCGCAGTCTGGGCTGTGCACCATGCACTTCCCCCATCAAGTCCAACGCAAAAACGGTTCGCGACATCGTTGAGGAATTGCGCCGCACCAACACCACCGAGCGTTCAGGCCGCGCCCAGGACAAGGAAAGTGAGGACGCCTTCGAGAAATTGCGCCGCGACGGCTACATGTAAGCAGCGGCGTTCCTGATGGCCCTTTCCATGCCTCCCTCCGAACAGCTTAAAATCGTCATCGTCGGTCATGTCGATCATGGCAAGTCCACCTTCGTCGGCCGGCTGTTCTACGACACCGGTTCCTTGCCGGAAGGCAAATTCGAACAGCTTCAGAAAGTCGCGGAACGTCGCGGAGTTCCGTTCGAATGGGCGAATTTGATGGACGCTTTGCAATCCGAGCGCGATCAGAATATCACCATCGACACCGCCCAGATTTGGTTCCACACCGTCAAACGCCAATACGTGATCATTGACGCTCCCGGCCACAAGGAATTCCTCAAGAATATGGTCACAGGCGCTGCCAACGCAGAAGCGGCCTTGCTCCTGATCGACGCTCACGAGGGAGTGCAGGAGAATTCGCGCCGGCACGGCTACCTTTTAAACCTGCTCGGCATTCGGCAAATTGCCGTGTTGGTCAACAAGATGGACCTCTGTGGCTATTCCCGCGATCGCTTTCGCCAAATTGAAGAAGAATATCGCGCCTTCCTCACCAGCGTTGGCGTCCAGCCAAAACTCTTTCTGCCCATCGCAGCGAAGTTCGGGGACAACATAGCCTCTCGTAGCCAGAACATGTCCTGGTGGACCGGTCCCACGGTGGTCGAAGCGCTCGATAACTTCCAAGTGGCCGAACTCCCGAAGAACCAGCCGCTGCGGTTTCCCATCCAGGACGTTTACCGATTTGACGAGCGTCGCATCCTCGCCGGCCGCATCGAAGCGGGGACCATCAAGGTGGGCGATCGCCTCATCTTCAGCCCGAGCAATAAAGTCAGCACCGTCAAATCCATCGAGCGCTGGGGCGCTCCTCCGCGCGACGAGGCAAATGCCGGCGAATCCGTTGGGGTTACCCTTACAGAACAGGTTTTTGTTGAGCGCGGAGCGATTGCCTCGATGGAGAATGCTCCTCCCTACGAGCTAACCCGCTTCAAGGCGCGGCTCTTCTGGCTGGGCCGGGCCCCCTTTCGCAAAGGCAAGCCTTATAAACTCAAGCTGGCTACGCAGGAAGTCGATTGCGAGATCGAATCTATCGAGAAGGTGATCGACGCCTCGACCCTCGAAACCATCTCCCGGCAGCAAAACGAAATCTTTGTCGGCCGCCATGAAGTGGCGGACCTGACTATTCGCAGCAAACGCGTCATCGCCTTCGACGCTCACTCCGAGATCATCCCTACCGGACGATTTGTGATCGTGGACGGGTTCGAAGTTTCCGGCGGCGGCATCGTTCTGCCGGACAGTTATCCGAGACGCACCGCGGACTCGCTCCACAAAAGCGAAAACATTTACTGGAGCCGCGGCAAAGTCACAACCGAACAGCGCACTCGCCGGCACGGCCACGCCGGATGCGTGGTGTGGCTCACTGGATTATCCGGCGCAGGGAAATCGACCATTGCTACCGAACTGGAACGCGAGCTCTTCAATCTCGGCAAACATGCTTACGTCCTCGATGGCGACAATATTCGACATGGCCTTTGTTCGGACCTGGCGTTTGCGCCTCAGGATCGGAAGGAAAACATCCGCCGCATTGGCGAAGTGGCCAAGCTGTTTGCGGATGCGGGCTTGATCTGCATCACCGCTTTTATTTCGCCTTATCGCGCGGATCGTGAGTTGGTCCGGCACATTCTGCCCGAAGGCAGGTTCATTGAAGTGTACGTCAATGCGCCCGTTGAGATTTGCGAGGAGCGGGACCCCAAAGGCCTTTACGCCAAGGCGCGGGCTAACGAGATCAAGGAGTTCACCGGTATTTCCGCCCCTTATGAACCGCCGGAAAATCCCGAAATCGTCCTGAACACGGACCGACTCGGCATCAGTGAAGCAGTCGATAGAGTTCTGGAGTACCTCCACCTCCGCGACGAAGGGATAACCTTCTCGATTTGAGGAGAGACTGGATGCGACCCTTGGCGCTCTCCAGGGAAGGCGGCTCCATTGGGAGCCCATCACTTGGTTCCTTCAATCGCCAGGAGGTTCTTGATATGCCCGTCGGCGAAGAGATAATTGACGCCGTGCTTCTCGCCTCGGGCCCGATGAAACGCCTCCTTGTCGAACAAAACCGGGATTTGATCCGGAGCGAATCGAATGTTGAAAACCTTCAGTTGGTCGGATGGCTGCCCATTCAACAAACTGTTCCAAGCATAACTCGATCCGGTAATCTCGAATAATTGTTTGTCATCCGATGGACAGCGCAAAATCTTCACGTTGCCGAGGTAATTCGTCAGCACGCGATCAATGGTTGCGCTCGTGTTGGTGGGAGCCGTGTTCGTGCTCACCAGCGCGTCGTACATCACCGGCATCTTGTTGTCGTTGTCCTGAACATAGAGCTGCAAAACGACGCCGATCTGCCGCAGGTTGCTCAAGCAGGCGGTGGACCGGCCCGATTCGGTAGCGCGGCTGATCACAGGCAAAAGCAGGGCTGCAAGTACGGCGATGATGGCAATAACCACCAGCAATTCGATCAGGGTGAAAGCAGTCCTGTTCCAGCGCCGAGGACTCATTTGTTTTGTTCGCGACGCGGCCGCCGCATGAACACGCCGCGCTCCATCAGCCGTTGCATTTCCTCGAGCACCGGCGCCAATTCAGCTTTGGTCTCGGCTGAACTTTCGCTGTAAAAGGATTTGAGACCGATTTCGACGACTCTTTGCTGCAGCTCCGGGCTCAACTCGGTGGGACGGTTCGTTTGCGACTGCGCGGCGGTGAATTGCGCACCGTCGGTTTCCAGCGCTTTCCTGGTCTTTTCCATTTCCCGCAGCGCGTCAGCGATGGCGCGGCGCCGTTTCTCCTCGGACATCTCCTCGAAGGAAGCGATCATTTGTTTGAATCCGCCTGGGAGTGTGGCCTCCAAAAAAGCCTCCTTCTCCTCCTCGGTCATGGCAGCAAGCCAACGGTCCCACTCCCCGCCGAGCCTGGCGCGGCGCCGTTCCTCGCCGGAGAGCGCGTTGAGCCCTTTCGCCAGTTCTCGAAGGGCCTTTTCCCTC
>CAZCUL010000356.1:0-3954 GCA_964501475.1 uncultured Verrucomicrobiota bacterium
CTTCGGGGAGTCCCTTCACCGCCTGTTCGGGTGGAACATGGCCGCCGGGTCGGACAGTCAGATCGAGACCGTCGAATCCCGCTTTCTTGGCGCCCCGACAGACTTCCGGGATGGAGTAATCGGAGAGGTTGTCGGTGAACAGGACGAACTGGAAACGCTTTTCCTCTTCGGCGGTAATGCGACTGGCGACAAGAGTTCCCGCGATTCCTAATCCTACATCCTTGATGAAATGGCGGCGATCAGTTTTGTTCACAATTGAGCCACTCTCCTGTCGAATCGACGGCGCCGAGCAGAGCCTAAAGTCTCGCGCTAGGATTTACAAAGTCGACCCTCGTCGAGTTGATTCCCCGTAGGGCGGATTAAGGCTTTAGCCCAATGCCCCTGAAATAAGTTTCGTAAAATAAGAATCCCCCGATGCCGAAGATTTACGGTGGAGAAACCGATTTCGGCAAAGGGGGAGATCAAACCATGAATAGGATCGGTAAGGCTGGGATTCAACTTAAGGATATCTCCAAGGAAGTGTGTATCGAGGCGCTGTGTAGGCCGGGAACGCAAGAGATGATTCGCGAATCTTTGGAACAAACGGGACGAGAAGGGCAGCGGGATTGTCCCCTCAATCCCGTGCTGACGGTTTGGTTGACCCTCGCGATGGTTCTGCGCCGAAGCGATTCGATTCCTGGGGCGCTGGCTTGGTTGATATCCAGCCTTCGGGGCCGTTTCCCGGGTCTTTCGCTGCAACCGGTCACGGACGGAGCGCCTTCTCACGCCCGCAAACGACTGGGGGTGGCTCCGTTGGCCGCCTTGTTTCGTCGTTTGGTCGGCACGTTTCGATCTCTGCCGATTTTTCACGGTTTGCGAGTCTTTGCCTTGGACGGAACCACGCTGGATATGCTTGGAACGCTTGCCAATCTTCGCGTTTTCGGCAAGGCGGAGGAAGCCGCCTTTCCCCGCCTGCGATTGGTGGCGTTGCTGGATGTTTGCACCCGCCGGATCGTCCGTTTTCGGTTGCTGCAGTGGCGCCGTTCGGAACACAATGGGACCTCTTCTTTGGCCGCCGGACTCGGTTCGGGAGACCTCCTGCTGGCGGATCGGGGACTGTACTCTTTCTCCTTGATGACGCAGCTGCTTGGCCAGAAGGCGTCGTTTCTGTTCCGGCTCCCCAAAAATCGAGTCGTGAAAAAGAAAAAGCAAATAGGCCCTGGCGACTGGATCGGCTGGATCTGTTGTCGAGTGCCCCAAGACGAGATTCCGTCCTTGCCCAACCTCAAAGTCGACTCCGTCGCCAAGAAATACGCGTATGTCCGCCTGAAAATTCGGATTATCGAATATCGGATTGCGGGCGGGTCTTCCACTTTTCTGGTGACCAACCTGTTGGAGACCGAAGCGATCCCGGCGCTGGATTTGGTTCACCTTTACCACCGACGTTGGGACATCGAGTTGGCTTATGACGAGGTTAAAATCCATCTTTCGCATCCCCCTTCCGGCGCCGTCAAAACCATTCTTCGTAGCAAAAGTCCACGCTTGATCATTCAGGAAGTCTACGCTCTTCTGATCGCTTATAATTTGGTACGCACCCTCATTCTGGAATCCTCGGAAGTTCACGGCCTGCCTCCCGAGGATCTCAGTTTCGTGGGCGCCTTAAAAGCTATCGAACTGGCGACGCCACACTTGGCCAGCGCCCGCAACGCGTATGAACTTCAAAGAAACTACCAACGCTTGCTGGAGGACATCGCCCGGTTTCTCAATCTCCGTCCTAGAAGAAAACGAAAATACGACCGAGTCGTCCGACGCAATCAAGGCGTCTTTTGTGTCAAACGACCTCACCATCGAGAACAAAAAATTGACTTTGCGAATTCCATTTCCTTTGCGGAGGCCGCATGATTATCACTATTTCAGGGGCATTGGGATTTATCCTCGTTCCCGGAAAAGAGGATAAATCCTCTCCTATGGATGCGATTGGCAACCCCCGTGCCAGAGGAGGTTTATAACCCTCTGCTCAGGGTGTGCTTCGGTTTTTTTCTTAAACGTGTCAATAGGACTCTTCTCCGCCGTCGGGTTGTGAGTTGTGTGGACAATGCCTTGGTGTGGCGGTGGTTCGCAACTTCCTACCCGTCGGCTGAGTCCAGTTCTCTTTCTTGCCTTCGTTCAGCCCATTGTCCACACAAGTCACAACCTTTGGTTCTGATTCGCTGCAGGCTCGGCTTTCCTCCGGGCCATCGCTTGATCGTATCAATCTCCTATTCGGTCTCACCCAGGTACTTCGGGGGACTCAGCCTATCTGTTCGAACGTTCCCGCCTCAGGCTACTCGACAAAGTTTTTTTTCATCCTTAAGAGGATTCACGGGCTGGGAACGGTATGCGATCGTTGCGATTGCTCCTTGGGCGGCCTTCGCCTCAGCGAGATGACGACGTGGGTTTTCCGTCTACGGCGCCGTCGGCCGCAATCGGGAAGGATCCCAATCCGTTCCATCCCGGATCATCACGTAACAAGTCTCCGCGATCTTACGCGCCAAGGCCACGATCGCGATCTTGCGTCCGCGTCTCTTGGCCAGTTTGTTAAACCACTCTTTCCACTTCGTCCCATTCAACTGAGAGCCTCGTATCGCCGCGTTGGCTGCTTGCAGAAACAACCAACGGAGCATGGGGGGACCTTGTTTGGTAATGTGTCCCAACCTGGCTACTTGTTCCCCCGTTTGCTCCACCTTCGGCGCGAAACCGCAATACGAACCGAATTTTCGCGCACTTGAAAAACGTTTCCCATCTCCTAAGTAGGCCACCCCTCCCGAAGCGACGATCCACCCGACTCCTGGAACCGTCTGCAATCGTCGACTCCGTTCCGCGTGACCGGCCTGGACCACCTGTTCCCGGATCTCCTCTTCCAGTTCCTCCAGGGCTTGAAGCGCGCTCAGGGCCACCCGATACAGTCTCTCCAAAGCTGGCCGCTCCGCAACCGGAAACGCCTTCAGCGTCCCTTCCCACCAAGTCGCGAAACGCTCTCGGGCGTACGTCTCCACCCGCGCCCCCCACTGACGCGCCAGGCCTTTCACCCGGTTGACCAACTGCAGGAGCGTCTTCTTATAGCCTTCTCGCTCCATCAGTAGATTTCTCAATTTCGCCTCATCGTCATTCGGAAGCCAGACTCGCTCGGGCAAACCGTCAGCTCGCAGAGCCCGGCAGATCTTCGCCGCATCGATACGATCCGTCTTCTTCTTCGACCGCCATACCTCCGGGAAGTTCGCCGCGTGAAACGGGTACACCTCCACTCCCCATCTCTCCAGCATTGTCTTGGCCCGATATCCCTCCGGACCTGTCTCGAACGCCACCGTCATCTCTCCTAAACCGAATCTTCCCAATGCCGCCTTCCACTCTTCCGACTCCCAACTCAAACTTCCATTCTTCAAAACTCGCCCGCTCTCCTCCTGCACTTGATACTTCACCCTCTTGCTTCCCAAATCCATTCCTACGAACATTTTCATGCGATTGGCCTCCTTATAAGCTTTTGGACAGCTCGGGCCGTATGAATATCATGCGGCCCGGCCTATCGCATCCATGGTGGCTACTCCGAGGACCGTTGTCGAAAGGAAGATAGATCTTGACCACTCAGACCGCAGGCATTCTCGAAACTAATTTGACCGAAGTCCCCTTGCTCAAGCGAGGCAAGGTCCGGGACATCTACGACCTGGGGGACAAACTTTTGTTCGTGGCCTCGGACCGCATCTCGGCCTTCGACGTCATCATGCCGACGCCGATCACGGATAAGGGAAAGATTCTGACGCAGATGTCCCGTTGGTGGTTCGAGCATTTCCGGAAGCTGGTTCCGAATCATCTGGTGGAAGACGAAGAGGCGGAGTGGCCCGAGGCGTTGGCGGCTCGCAAGGAAGAACTCCTTCCCCGATCGATGGTCGTGCGCAAATCGAAACCACTTGCGATCGAATGCGTCGCGCGCGGCTATCT
>CAZCUL010000357.1:0-4817 GCA_964501475.1 uncultured Verrucomicrobiota bacterium
AAGCGCGCTTCAGTGAATCCACGGGCGGGATGGCCAGATTCGCCTGCACAATCGCATAGCCCATGGTTTATGCCTTTAGCTTTCGCAGCACAGCGCCCAGACGCCCGATGCCGGCACGGATATCGGGCAGCGAAGCGCCCCCAAAACTCAACCGCATCTCACTCGCCGGCTTTCTCCGCGCCGGGTCATCGGCATAACACAACTCGCCGGGAACATAAAGAACGTCCCGTTCCACCGCCTGACGAAAGCAGGCCGAACCAACGCCGGTGCGAAAGCGCGATGGCAGGCGCACCCAGGCATAAAGCCCCCCTCGGGGCGCTTCCCAGGAAGCCGAGGCCGGGAAATGGGCGCGCAACGATTTCAGCATCACTTCCGCTTTGCGCTCATAACGGCGCTTCAGGTCATCGAGGTGATGTGAATAGGCGCAGGTTGAGAGCGCATGCAGCAACAGTTGTTGCAGCAGATTGGACGTCCCGAAATCGTGGTTCGCTTTCAGGCGATAGACCACTTTGAACAATTCATCCGGCAAAAAGCCAAAGCCCACCCGGGCGCCGGTCGCAAAGGGTTTGCTGTAGGTTCCTGCATAGATGACGCGCTCGGACCGGCGGCCGGCCGCCAATGCCGAGGGCGTATCCGGTCCGGCAAAACGCAATTCGCGATAGGCCGCGTCCTCGAGCAGATAGATGGGATGGCCGGCGGCGCGTTCATAACTCGAGAGCAACTCCAGCGCTCCCCGCTTTTTGGCGAAAGCGGTCGTGACACCGCTCGGATTTTGAAAATAGCTGACCAGGTAGAGCAGTTTCGTTCGGCGCAATTCCCCGCTCTTCTTCAAGTCGTTCAAGACGCGGTCGAGCGCTTTCAAGTCCAGCCCGTCGCTCTCCAGTGGAATCCCGCGGCAACGCAACCCGTGACTCTGCGCAATGCCGAGATGGACAAAGTAGGTCGGGTCTTCAACCAAAACGATGTCGCCCGGGTCGCACAACGATTCGGTCACAAGATATAAAAGTTGTTGGGAGCCATTTGTGATCAGGATTTGATCTGGCGAATAATGAATTCGCGACGGCTTACCGACCGCGGCCGAATCCAGTCGAGCCAGATGTAAAGCGGTCTGGCGGCGCAATTCGGGATCCCCGGCCGTCCCTCCATACTGAAGCGCGGCACGGGCTTTCACACCTGGCCGGAGCACGGCATTGAGCGCAGAGCGAGCTTCCCGCACCGGGAGCGATTCGGAATCCGTGAATCCGGCGGCCAATGAAATCAGTTCCGGACGGTCCAGCGCCATTTTCATCAGCCAGGAGATGGGCGGATCGGCAGTGCGCCGGCCCAGGGCAGATAACGCTTTTGCAGCCATCGTTCTTGTTTACTCGCGAGCCCGCTCTCGTTCGAGCATTTTCAGGAACCGCTCGACTCCTTCCCGATATCCCGCCCGGTCGGTCAGCAGGGTTTCATTATGAAGTCCGCGGACTTCCCAAAACAGCCTCGGTTCGTTGGCCGCTGCAAAAAGCCTTTCGCCGTGATGAAAGCGAATAATCTCGTCCGCCTGGCTGTGCAGGATCGCGACCGGGACATTTATCCTGGGAAGTTTCGCGACGCTGTTATAGCGGATGCTGGCGAGCAGTTTAACGGGGAGGAAGGGAAAGATTTCCTTTCCAATATCCGGAATGCTCGTAAAGGTGCTTTGCAGAATGAGCCCGCCGAGTTTTTCCCGCAACGCCAGTTCGGCAGCCACGGCGCCCCCGAGCGATTTGCCGAGCGCGATGATGTTTGTCGCCGCAAAACCTTTGCTGCGAAGCCAGCCGTAGGCAGCTTGCGCGTCCAGATAGGTGCCTTCCTCCGCGGGGCGCCCTTCGCTTTTGCCGTATCCGCGGTAATCAATGATCAATACGTTCACGCCTGTCTCCATCAAGACCTCCACAAACGGCAGACGATGGCTGATGTTGCCTGCATTCCCGTGCAATAAAAGAACCACGAGGTGCGCGCGGGGGGATTCATCTCGGGCAGGGAAAAACCAGCCGTTGAGCCGCACTCCGTCGCCGGCCTGAAAGAAAACGTCCTCCCAGGGACGGCCCAAATCCGATCCGGCTGCATCCAGTCTCGAGTAGGGAAAATAAACCTGTTTGTGTTCGAACCAGCGCAACATAAGGACCAGCAATACCAGAACCGCCGCCAAAACCGCCGAATATTTTAGCCAGCGCCGTCGCTTACGCGTCATGCCTTAGCTTGCTCCAATCTCCAAAATATCAACAGCCTCCTCCCGAGCGAACTCCTTCGCGATGGCAAAACTGCCATCGGAGTGATCTGGTGAGGCCACATCATGGTAATTTGATGACTCGGTAGAATCGGCGAGACTCAGAGCCGACCGAATCGTAAATGCAAATCGGGCTGTCTGTGCCTTGTATCGGAGCTCCCAGATTCGTCCAGATGTTCGTCGTTAAATCCGACCGATACTGAAGCTGGTACGTGCGGTTTAAAAGCGGGCTCCAACAGACCTCAACCTGCGAAACGCGTATCGTCGCTTCAGGAGCGAGCGGTAACACTGCGACACTGTCGAGTGCAATATCAACAGCCACTGTGGCACTCGATGTGTCGGTGAAAAATAATGTGGTAAGCTCCGTGGTCGCCGCGAAAACCAACTGCTGTCTGTTTCCATAACCGTGAGCCGGCGGTGTGGCCACAAGACTCCCAAGCTGCTGCCCCGTGCTGGATGTCACGGAGGCCGTCAAGCCCACTTGCCCAGCACCAGAACCAAGCCGGCCAACGTAGAACGTGACTTCGTAGTCAACGCCGGGGCTTGTGTCGAAGGTCTGGGCGATCAAATCTCCCGCAGGGCGATCTCCCCCGTTAAAGACAATATGGTACTCTCCATCCACCGGGAGAAAATCTAGCTCTGGCAGTGACATTCCGTTGTGCAAGTCAATCCCCTGACCTGCAATCGTCCAACCTGTCAGTGTGCTGTCACCCCCTGCCAACTTCACCTCAGAGTTCGGAGGAATGCCCCCGGGCAGCTCAAAACTGCCATTGGCAAAAGTGCCTGCAAGGACGCTATGCATCGAAAGCACGAGTAGTCCGGTGCACACGAGTGAAAGAATTCTGGAACGGTATTCCATGTTCGGAGTCTTGTTGAATGTTCGCATAGAGACAATCGAGTTGGCCTAGACCATATGGCTTAACAAATGAAAGAGCGGGTGTTTGATTCCGGTTTGAAACGTGGGTTATCCGCGAGTGCGACCTATCCACCCTGTTAGAGACCCGGCACGAGCCTGGGTCATTGATAACGTAGCGAAACCAAACACCCATGAACAAAAGAGTGCGTTACATCGGTCTGAACGTCCACAAGGAATCCATTGCCATCGCGCCGGGCGGCGATACGGAGGTGCGCAACTACGGCCTCATCGGCGGCACGCTCGATGCCCTGGACAAAGTCATCAAAAAGCTTCAACAGCCCGACGTCGAGCTGCGCCTGGTCTATAAAGCTGGCCCGTGCGGTTATTTCGGGTGGCCAACGTCCCTCGATCCCCATCCTCGCGGCGCTGGCGTCAAAAGCTTACCGCGCGTCGCTCGACATGGATATCCGCGTGATGAGGTGATCTTCGCAGCGCTGACAAAACCAATTGGGTCGCAGTCTATTCAGATGCGCATCGAGTCCGGCATCATAGAGACGAGCAGTTCCCAACATGAGGTAACCTTCAGATTGCGCAGGGGTCCTGATGTCGACGCTTTCGTACATCGCGCAGCTATTGTCGTCGCAATGGCAACCGAGCGCCATCGATGTGCCACTGCGGACGTTGACCCACATAGCTTCCTGGTGATGTGGCGCCTGGATGAATTCGTGGCCCAATTCATGAATCGCCATCAACGCGAGACGGCGTAGGTACAACTCCCTATTGACAGCCAGAGAACGTCGTGGAGTACTGTCCGGACCCATGAGCCTCGCAGTGGCGACGACACCGAACGGTCGGTATTGTGCCCCGAACACCCAATCGTCCTCTCGACTCTTGTCGTTACCGTAGAGGTCCTTTGAGGTTAGCACGAGGACGACGCTACCGGGGAATCTCTCAGCCAGCACGCTGCGAGCCGGCTCGTCACGAAAACCATCAAACTGCGGCAGCGGAACGAACAGCGCAACGTTGCCGTACGTCTGCGGGTCCACAGGTATCTCCAATGCATCCTCGATAATGCGCCTGATGTGCATTGCGTCATCGCGAAGGGTTTCTTCGTGGAACAAGATCATGTCTCGCTTGTCCTCGAAGCCGCTTGCACCCGCTTGGCGCGCGAGCTGCCCAGATTTGCAAAACGGGCAAAACCAACGCAGGAGTAACCTATCGCGGTTGGCTGGAGTTCAATCATCGCAATGGTTCCGTGGCCTCCCAGCGCTGGTTCCAGAGTCTCTCGAAATTCCGAGCGATGGTGTCATTCGGCTTCTCGCGCAGTTCTCGCAAGAACATGTCGAAGTCGTTAACGACTGCGCGCAAAAAAACTGCCGGATTAATGTGCAAGAACCCGTCGATCTCGCTCAGCGCCTGGTCGCTTTGGCGCCACACCAACACGGGACCTTCCGTAAAGCCAGAATGGACCAGGCCACATCGAACCGCTTTCCACAACTGATTCAACGCTGTAGGTCGTGTGGCGGGAAATATGCGTGCAGCGCTTTCACAAAACCACGCTCCTTGTTGCCCCTTTGGCGCTACTGCACCACGTCGGTACTGCTCCACTCCTTCCACGTACGCCAGCGCGATGGCAAGCGCTACATAGTCACCGGGCGCGTCGCTGTCACTTGTCTCGCGAAGGCCGATGTCAAGGAACCACTTGCGCACTCG